>JAFDAM010000048.1 GCA_019313825.1 Deltaproteobacteria bacterium | reverse complement strand
AGAGGAGTCCCATGGGCATATACTTGACTACGACGATCATTATGAATCCTATGATAATCATGTAATAATATGGGTAATTGGCCCAGAGGGCCTCTGAGACCAGGGTAAGCATCACGGCCCCCAGCATTGCCCCTTCGACATCCTCCACGCCTCCCAGGGATGCCATCACGATCACCTGAAACGACACCATGGGATCAAAGACCGTGTAGGGGTCGATATAGGACCGTCTCAAGGCCAGGATGGCGCCCACCATGCCCGGGAAGAAGGCGCTCGCTCCAAAGGCCCGCCATTTATGGAAGCTAGCATTGATGCCCAGGGAACCCGCCGCGTCTTCGTCATTCTTAATGCTGAAGAGAGCTGTCCCGAACCGGGAATTCTTGATAAACCAGGCAGTGGCGGTGGCCAGGATAGCAACGATCAGCATGGAATAGTAGAGGGTGTGCAGGCCGGGCGTGTTCATCAGGATCCTGCCCACGGTTCCGCCAAGCGTTATCTCCAGGTTGATAAAGATGTACTTGGTGATCTCGGTAAGCCCGAGGGTCAGGATCACGAAATAGGGCCCCCTGACCCGGAGGAAGGGGAAGCCGATGACAAAGGCGAATCCGCTTGAGACCAGCCCCGCCAGCAAGATCGCAAGGGAGTATGGGATCTGGGTCCATGTCATGGCCATCAGATAGCCGCCCAGGCCGAAGAATGCCGAATGCCCCAGGGAGATATATCCAACAAACCCGGAAAGGATGATCCAGCTCTCTACCAAGGCGATCCACATGAGGATGTCCATGAGGACCGACACATAGTAGTCTGAGACCTTTAACGGCAGGAGAACGAGACAGATCAGGATCAGACAGACTGCCCCCAGTAGTCGTTTGCTCCTTCTCATGCGTTAGTAAACCCCCCTTCCGAAGATACCTTTAGGCCGAATGAGAATAACCAGGATAAAGAGCGAATATGTCAGGATAGCCCGGAGGCCCGGAGAGGTTATGCTTACGCCGATGGTCTCAAAAAGCCCTAAAAAGAATCCCCCCAAGAGGCTTCCCAAGATATTCCCCAGACCTCCTAACACGATTACTATCATTGCGATAATGGTGTAGGGCATACCCATGAACGGCGTGATCTCATAGAACATGCTCAAAAGACACCCGGCGATTCCTGCCATAGCAAAGGCAAGGCAGAAGCTGAAGTAGTAGATGAAGCCGTCATTGATCCCCACTAGCTTTGAGGCCTCTCTGCCCTGGATCAGGGCCCTGATCGCCTTTCCGAGCATGGTCTTCTGGATAAGCAGGAAGCAGGCAAGGCATATGAGAAGGGATATGCCGAGGGCAATCAGCCTGTTATACATCAGAGGCACACCTGCCACTTGGATGACCCGGGTCATGTAGGAATACCCCCTGATGTCGGCCGTCCACAATAGAGATGCAACATTGGAAAAGATTATGGAGAGCCCGAAAAAGATCAGGAGGGAATTACCCTCAAGAACGGCTACCGACTTTGAGCTCTTGATAATGGGTAGAAATATGAGACGGCATATGACAAGGCCCATGATAACGGCAAGGAGCACAACAAGGAACATGGAGATGATGGGGCTTACACCGTAGAGGGTATAGAGCCAATAGGTGGTGTAGGCCCCAAGCATGATAAACTCGCCATGGGCGATGTTGAGGAGCCGCATGGTCCCGTATATCAGATTGAGTCCGACTGCGATAAGGGCATATATGCCGCCCATGATCAGTCCCGCTGAGATAACCTGTAGGACCCGAGTCCAATCCATGAAACTACCCCTCTTACTTCTTCGGCCACGGTGGCTTGGGATAAAGGATCTTGGCGGTGGCGTCATGTAAGGGCCATACGATATCTATCTCGCCATTCTGCCACTGGAGGATCTTGCTTGAGGTTTTTCTATTCTCCGATCCCGTGAATGAGACAGGGCCCACTATGGTGCTAAACTCGTTGTTGGCTATATAATCCCTTATCTTCTCCCGGTCAAGACTTGCGGTCTTCTCAATGGCCTGCTCCAGTACCTGACATGATTCGTAGCCGTCTATCGAGTTACACACATCAGGATTCTTGTTAAACTTTGCCCTATAGCCCTCCAGATACTCCTTTGCGCCCTGCCATGTCACGTGTATGCTCCATTCGCCCATCATGGTAATGCCCTCGGTGGCCTTGCCGAACTTGGGACCAAAGACCGGGACCGCCGGACCGATCAGCTCAAACAGGAACTTGGGATTCAGGCCCACCTCCTGGGCCTGTGCAGTCACAGTAAAAGAACCACCCGGATAACAGAGGGCGATAACGGCCTCCGGTTTTTTACCCTTGATTTCTGTAAGCAGTGTCGTAAGGTCCTTTTCACCTACAGGGTAATCCTTATTGAGCAGCACATTAAACCCGCCCTCTTTCAGGTAGGGCTCCAGATACTCAAGCTGCTCCCTTGGGAAAAGCTCCTGGGCATATATAACGGCTACGTCCTTGATCTTTAAGTGCTTCAGCAAATCTACTAACGCCCTCATCTGCCGATCGGGCATGGCGTTACTCACGAACCAGAAATAGGGATTCTTGATCTTTCTAAGTTTCATAGAGGCAGCAGTACTCCCCACGATGGGTACCTTGTACTTTGCCGCAAGTGGGGCAATGGCGAAATGGATGACGGTGGTGCATGGCGACAGCACGAGGTCTACCTTGTCTACAGAGAGGAGTTTCTCGTAGATACGCACAGCAGTATCTGCGGAACTCTTGTCGTCGTAATACACCAGTTTGACAGGAAGTTTCTTGCCGTACTTCTTGATATAGAGGCCGCCCTTCTTGTTGACCAACTCCTCCCAGAGCTGATAGGCCTCCATCTGGCCTGCTGCATTTGGGGAATACTTCCCAGTGAGTGCCATGGAAAAGCCGATGGTGATGTTATCCTTGGCCTGCGCTGCCGGCGCAGGCAGACATACCGCACCAATGATCAATGCCAGGGTCAAAATAATGACTGAAACGGACACGGACAATGTTCTCTCTTTCATAGTAACCTCCTTATATTGTTGTTAACAACTAACGCAAGACAGGCAAAAAGTTAGTCTTCTGTCACCTCTTATATAAGGTCGTTATACGACCCTGTTTGCCCAATTTTGATCATTATTATGGATCATTGCTGTTTAAAAAAAATGGAAAAAGCTGCTTTTCTCATATAAGTGCCGGAATTTACCATGATATATGTTTATTCGAAAATTCAGGTCGCATACTATCTGCGTGCCTAACTCCGTCCCGGTTTCTTTTTCATTATCTTAAACTACTATACACTTTCCTCCTGTTGTCTCTTCTTCTTTGACCACAATATTTTTTCTGAGAGATGCAAGCATGTCGTCCATCAGGTTGCCTGCTTACTTCGACCACGCCGGTTTTGGACAGACAGCCTTAGCAGTGGCTATTTCTGGAGGCCAGACAAGCTCAAGACCTCCTTTTTGATATTGAAGGATTCCGGCGGGGCTTATTGTATTCTCAGTGCCCTCAAAGCGAACCGGTCCTCTGAGTGTCATGAATTCATTACTTGCAATCGCATCTCTGATATTTGCTCTGTCAATGGTGCCTGCCTTTTCAATCGCCTGTTCGAGTATCTGGCATTCAACAAAGGCCTCAATGGAATCAAGATTGTCAGGTCGTATATTAAATGTTTTAATATATCTTTCGTTAAAGGCCTTAACACCCGGGAAATCAAGTGACGGGCTCCAATCCCCCATGGAGCAAATGCCTTCTGTGGCTGCACCGAAGGCATTTCCATATGCTGCAATAGTAGGTCCAATCAACATGAAAAGTAATTTCGGATTAAGTTGGGCGCCCTGTATCTGTCCGGTGAGGAGGAAGGCATCAGCCGGATAGGTTAGGGCGAGTAAGGCGTCAGGATTTTTTGCCTTTATATCGGCAAGCGTGGTGGTCAGGTCTTTTACCCCAATGGGATAGTCTTTTTCATATATTACTTTGATATTGGCCTTCTTAAGCATTGGTTTTAGAAAATCTAAATTTTCCCTCGGGTAGAGATCCTGCACATAGATAATGGCTGCACTCTTAATGCCCTGATCTTTAAGCAGGCCGCTTAGGGCTTTCATCTGACGGTCAGGAAGTGAAGGGGTGACAAACCATAAATATTTAAAATTGAGTTGTCTCAGTTTAACCGATGATGCAGTAGATCCGATCATGGGGATCTTATACTTCTCGGACAGGGGGGCGATTGCAAAGTGCATTATTGTTCCCCATGGTGTCAACACAAGGTCCACCTTGTCCCTCGTGATAAGCTTTTCGTAGACCTTAACCGACGTGTCTGCAGAACTCTTATCATCATAAAAGACAAACTCGACTGGAAGCTTTTTACCAATGTCCTTTACATAAATTCCTCCTTTTTCATTTACCATTTCCTTCCAGAGTTTGTAGGAATTCATCTGGCTAACTGCACCTTGTGAATAGATGCCTGTCAGGGACATGGAAAAACCGATTCGAATAGAATCCTTTGCAAGTAGAGGTGAAACAACAAAAAAAACGGTTAAAAGATTTGCCAAAATGATGGCTATAAACAATCTACTTTTAATTTTCATAAAACTCTCCTCCTTTTAATTTCCCCCTGAGGCATCCAAGGGACATTATCTCTTTTAAAGTATTAAAAACCTTATTAAGATCTTATGGCAGGCTTAGAAACGTCATGTGCGTAAAACATCCTTTAGGTCATGAGCCTAAATCATATGGCCACAGTCTTGGCAGGTAGGGTTTGCATACTATCTGTGTGCCTAACTCCATCCCGGTTTCTTTTTCATTATCGTAAACTACTATACACTTTCCTCCTGTTGTCTCTCCTTCTTTGATCACAAAATTCCAATTTTACGCATGCAAGCCTAATGCCACTCAGGTATCCGCTTGCGAAAAACCCCAATATACTTTATTTCTGTTCATTATTGTTATATTCGCCAATTTAAAACGTTACAAATTTAAACATTAAACGTTTATCAAGAAGAATATTCTAAACGTATTGTTTGTTTTTTAAACCATTTTGGATTAGTCACTTTTTAAAGTTTCTTCAAACTCCTTGAAAAACCTGTCCCTCTCTTTCCAGTCCGGACCAAACCGTTTATTATAAAAATCTTCAAGCCGATCGAATAGCTTTATCCATAGTGGCTTCCCGTCTTTGAGGACCACATCTCCAAGAAATTCTTCCAGAGAAGCAATCTGTTCTTTGGCCACGAAAAAGACAGCACCAAATTTTATGGATTTTTTCAATGCCTCAGGTGTTACGGCATGGGCAGTAAGCATGACAGTGGGAAACCCCCTTGATACCGAAGTTTTAAGAAGTTCAAAACCGTTGACCCCCATGATGTCAAGGATGACGATATCATAAGTGTAACTCATCAGATATTGATTGCCGGTTTTATAGTCCTTTAAAAAGTTTGATTAAGGTTGTTCGGGTATCACTTGTCAAATAGATTTCAATAGGTTTGATGTGAATCCCGTCACCCCCTTTCTTTGATGATTAAAAACTGTATATACCGTGCCGTTCAAAGCCCGACCTCATCGGCAAACCACCTTAAAGACCATAGCCCCGCCCGTATCTCCGGCAGCGCATCCTGTCCAGAGAAAATACCCGCCTCCGAGCTTTACCGTCTCTTCAAGCCCTTCTATAATCAAGCGCCCGGCAGTGGGTCCCTGGGGATGGCCGTAAATCAATGAACACCCGTAATTGTTAAAACCATTGGGATCGATCCCCATCTCCTTTGCAAGGTAAAGGTCATTAACCACAAAGGGGTTGTGAGTCTTGATGGCCTTCATGTCCCCTATTTTAAGTCCTGCCTTTTCAAGTGCCATCCTGGTGGCGGGGACAGGAGCGGCGGCCATGTATCCCTTTCTCTCCCTTGAATAACCGTATGAGATTACCTGTATGCTTACTGATGGATCTGCGCTTAACTCTTTGGCCCTTTCCTCTGTGGTGACCACAACGGCAGCATTTGCGTCAGCAGGATGGGTCTGTGCGCCAAAGCTGAGAGTGCCGTCGGGAATAACGGGCTTAAGAGCGGCAAGCCCGTCTCTGGTGCATTCGGTAATGCCCTCGTCTTCCTGGATCAGTATGGTTTTTTTCTTTGATATCTTTATCTCAGGAGGAAACATGTATCCTTTCTGAAAATCCCTGTCGTTCTCAAGTGCCATAAGGTACTGCTCGTAGCGCCTGAGGGTCAAGGCGTCACAATCCTCCTTTGTAAAACCACCCTCTTTTGCTACATTTTCGGCGGTCTCCACCATTTTCAAACCCACATTGGGATCGCTGTTAAAATTGTCCATCAGCCAGTTTTCCGAGTCCACCATGCCGCCCGGCCCCTTGGGATTGGGCCATATTGTATGTGGCCCGTTTGAGGTCCTGTCCGCCATAAGGACATAGCAGGTCTTGTATGAGTCGGTCTCTACCCCGCAGCATGCCTGGTATATACTCGTTGTTCCTGTGGTGCAGGCCTGACTCAGGGTCACCCCTGGGACAGTTCCTGCACCCATGAGCGCTCCCGCCCATGTGGCGCTGAAAAATTGATGTTTCTGGCCAACCGTAATACCAAGGATGACATAGTTAATGATCTTCGGGTCCCACCCCTTTTCAACAAGCCACCTTTTGGATGTCTCCCCTCCTAAAAGTATTGAGTTTTCATTTGCAAAACTGCCCTGCCATCTTGAAAATGGCGTGCTGTAATAACCCTTGTAAGGTATAAATGCCTTGGAAAACATTTTGAAATCCTCCTTGTTATATATTCCTATTTATTATATATGCCTCGGTTACCGGTGGAAGGATCACCTCCACTGCCAGCTCGTTTATCTGCCTTGCCGTAGCCATATAGCTTAACCAGAAATCATCGATACTCACTTCACGACGCCCGCCCGGTCCTTCCAGTACCGACTTCCCTCCATGAGCGAGGATTGCGCAATTGCACGTAATCCAGATCAGGGATATCTGTTAAGGAAAGCACGTATTCCGTTTTCAGGCCTCCATTCATCATGACCACCAGGTCCGTTCCTCCTGCCATAACAGCGGCATCCTTACCATATTCATCAAGGTAATCTATTGCCTCTTTTAAACTCTTAGGCATAAGGAGCTCAAACGCCGGCAAATTGAGCCTTTCATCTCTCTCCTCCCTCACGATCTTCTCTGTTCTTGATTTTCGGACTATCTGATTATTTAATTGATTTTAACTACATTCTTGTCCAGAAACGAGTTTGCATAAATGGCAAGGGGTCGGAATTTTGCTGAAGCGGCATATTTTAGCCCTGGAGCCAGGACGGCGAAAGGGCTAAAATCCGCAGTGAACGAAGACATGGATGGCGTAGTGAACGTAAGCTGAAGTAACATTCCATCTCCTTGCCGATAGGTGTATTGGGATAACCTGATTTTTAAAATATAAAATATTGATATAAATCCTACCCTGCCATTGATCTCTCAACTCATAGATCTTGCCCATTCAGGATTCCTATTCCAAGGAGTTGCCGATAAGAGACATTTGATCTTTCTTCATGGTGAAGACGCGAGGTCTCTCACTTATGCAACTCCTCGGAATGACCCGCCATGGGCGGAGAACCCTATGCTTATATAAAAGGATGTTCCGCAAGATATCCATACGGAGCCTGAGTTACCAGCCATTACTTTTCTTCATAGAGTTTTCTGACAAGCTTTGCCTTATATTCGAACTTGGGCAGAGAATCAGGCGGTACCAACTCGATATCGCTTCTGAATATCAGCTTCTCTCTCAGCATCTTCTGCAGTTCGTCTTTAAGTTCATCCAAATCACCAGGCTCCTTGCCGTGTTCCACTTTAATGTGTATAGGCGGCTTCCATCCTTCCGGAGGGGCCTCATGAATCTGTATCTCTATGGCTCCCGTAACCTTAGGAGCATACTTGGCTACATAATCCCTTACTGCCGAAGGGAATACGTTGACGCCCTGTACGTTGATCATGTCATCGGTCCTTCCGATAACCCTGATACCCGGGGCGTTTCTGCCGCACTCGCAATCCATCTGAGTGACTTCTATGTGATCCCTTGTGCGGAAGCGTACCAATGGAATACACTCCCGATCCAGAGATGTAAGCACAAGTTCGCCCTTGGCTCCCTCATTCCATTCCTGGATTTCAAGTGTGTCAGGATCTATGATCTCGGGGTGTACGATGCCCTGGGCCACGAAGTGCATGCCCCTCTTATAACGGCACTCGGACCACATCTGACTGCACATGTCTCCGTTACCCATCATCTCAAGGAACAGGCAACCAAACGTTCCCTCCACTGCGTTTCTAACTGTGGGAGTAGATGCGCCCGGTTCACCGCCCGCAAGGATGATCTTTATTCCCAGGCTCGTGGGGTCCACGCCTCGCTTCCTGCATGAAGCCGCAAAATGGAGAGGGAAAGATGAAGTAGCAAGGACTGCGTTTGCTCCGCAATACTGGTAGGCGGCAATAACTCGCTCTGTTGCGCCTACCCCTATGGGGATGACTGTGCCGATGGTTGAAAGAGCGTCTGCATAGGATGCGGCGATAAAGAAGGGAGAGACAATCAGCGGGATGATGGTGTCGGGTCTGAATCCTCCGCACCAGAATGCTCTGGCCGCGGCCTCTCGCCATACCTCTATGTCATTGTGGGTAACACCGATAAAGGTGGGTCTTCCTGTGGTGCCGCTTGTGGTATAGATCCTTGCGACATCACTCTTCTGACAGGCCATGTGTTTTCCTAGGGGCGGGGCTTCAAGCTGGCTGTCACGGAGTTCCATTTTTACCGTAAAAGGCAACTTTGTTATATCTTCGATACCTTTAATGTCGCCGAGATCCACATTGGCCTCGGCAAATTTATTCTTATAAAATTCAGAATTCTCAAATATGTATTTGATCTGTTTTAAAAATTTCTCATTATGGAGTTCCATCATCTGCTCCCATGACATGGTCTCCATCTCCCTATTCCAGAATTCCTCGTTAGAATCTTTTCTGGGTATAATTTTCATCAGAATCCTCACTTTCTTATTTATTGATATTTGCAGTGAATTTAAAACCAACACTACATGACTTTCTCATGATATCGAGATACCGGTGACCTTTCAAAAACCATGCCTGTTAAGATATTTTACGTAGGCTCTACAACAGTCTAAATGGTGTATAGGGTCTTGGAATAATCACCAGTATCTCATTATCATTATTTATGTTATTAGCTGACAGGTCTTCAGACCCTGTTTCCCCCTACCATCCCGGGGGTCTCGATATAGTGATATGTCTCCCCACCTCTTCCTCGGTGGGCTCCCATCCAAGCTTAATATCCTTACCGTAGGGCTGGACCTGGTGAGGCCCGTGACCTTCATCGACCTTCCTGTTTTTCAACTCTTCCCGCAGCTTCTTTGTCGCTTCCTCATCGATTTGAAAGTCAAGGGCGTCCGCGTCAATCTCCTTGATCGCAACCCCGTACCATTCTTTGGCAGCTTCGATTGAAACCCATTCATCCATAACATCCTTGAGCACCAACTCAGGGTCCCGTTCCAGAGGATCTCCGAAACCGCCCCCGCCCGCGGTATTGTAATAGACATGGTCGCCCTTCTTCAATTGTATGCCTGTGGCGTACATGCCTACATCCTGTTCTCTGTCAGTGCCGGGGTTGACAATCAGCTTGCATCCGCCTGCGTTGGTACCGCCCGCCATACCGAAGGGGGGGAACTTTTCCCTGTCTCCATGGATCGTCAGCACCTCGTCGGCCTGCACATCGTACTCCCTGATAAGGGCAAAACCGCCCCTTGTCTTGCCGTGGCCGCAACTGTCTTTAAGGGCAAGATAGTTATTAAAAATAATAGGAAACCATCTCTCTTCCAGCTCCTGCGGAACGGTCATGGCATTGCAGAATCTCATAAAGATCAGCTCTTTACCGTCCGCGTATGTACGGGCGTTCTCACCACCGATACCATAGGTGTACTGCACGAAATCCTTTTTGGTCCTTGGATTGTACCCTCCAAGGCACATGTTGGTTAAACTGCACGCAGCCGGATATACTCGCCAGGGTTGTACTTTTGAGAGCGGCCCTGCAAGACAGGCGATGCTCACGGCTTCGATTTTGTCGAAGGCGCCTGAGCAGTAGCCTGAAAGCGGTCCCGGCTCAAGCACATGCACACATGTGCCTGGTTTGGAAATGATCTCAACATTTCTCATGATCCCATGGTTTAAAGGGAACAGCCTCGGGAAACAGATCATCAGGCCAAGGTAATTTCCCGCGATCAGGGTAGGGCGACTTCCTCCCCATGAACCGATCGGCTGGGGATCGCATTCGCTCCAGTCAAATATGAGTTTTTTCCCTTTTTTGATCAACTTACAATGCACCTTGATGGGCGGCTTGCCCGGCTTCATGGTATCCTGGTCGCCGTAGTCCCCGAACTCCCATTCACCGTCAGGAAGTGCCTCTATATCACTTAAAAACATTCTTTCGGAATAATTAAACTGCTCTTCAAAGCCAAGCTTTACTGTATCAGCCCCATACTTCTCGCATAACTCCTGAATCCGCCTCTCGATCAGGTTGGTTCCTTCAAACTGGGCCTGAAGATCGCCGCGTCTCTCTGTAGCGCTGCGTATGTTGTAGCTGATGAACCTAAAAAGCTGCTCATCCAGTTTATTATCTTCAAAGAGCTTTATGGGAGGAATCCTTAGACCTTCAGCCATAAAGCTTGTTGCCTCCGGGTTAAATGAGCCCGGGTTCGGTCCGCCCATATCCGGCCAGTGAATGACCGAACAGGTAAACGCGATGATCTCATCATCAAAGAAAATGGGCTTCACCAGACTCGTATCGTTGACATGGGTACCGTCCGTATATGGATCACTACTGAAGAAGATATCCCCGGGCTTCATCTCTTCCTTTGGGAAAAATTTTATGACTTCCGTAACACGGGGCTCAAACGAGGCATAATGCGCGGCGGAATCCGTATGACCGTGGGCCACAAGATATGGGTCCGGAGTCAAAATACCGTTGGACCTATCCCTACCCCTTCCGATAACCGGATGGTATGCGATTCGCTCGATAGTCCGGCTTGCCTCATAGCAGGCTGCCACAAATGCGTTCCTGAGGACCTCGAATGTAATGAGATCCATTTTGAGGTCTTTGATCTCATCAAGCTTCTCTTTGATATTCTCATTTTTATCGGCCATTATCTTCCTCCTGTCTGATCAACATTGATGACGATTGTTCCATACTTGTCGATCTTACATTTTGATTCCGGTGGGATTACTGTTGTAGTGTCCGGTTGCTCAATGATCGCCGGACCTTCAAAGGTAGCGCCAATAGGCATACGCTCTCTTTCATAGATGTCAGTGTCCACAAAGTCGTAGTCTCTGAACCATACCTTTCTGGGTTCCTTAAGCGCATTCTTGATATTTCCTTCCCTCTTTACTTCCACAATATCGGGTTTCGGAATAAGTCCGATAGCCAGAACTCGCAAGTTAACGATTTCTACCTCAATATAACCAGAAGGCATATTGTATCCATACTGGGCCTTCATGGCTGTGAGGAAACTCTTTGTGATATCCTCCAGATCTTTGATCTCACCCGGAGGGACGTCAATGGTAAAATATTCACTCTGGCTCCAGTACTTCACATCGATCTGCCTTTTGATAACCATATCTTTTTCTTCTATGTTTTCTTTTCTTAGCGCCCCAACAGCGTTATCCACCAGCGTGTCCATATCTTTATTCAATTCATCGAAGTCTACCTGGGTCTCAAGGGTAAACAAGGGCTTGACAAAATCCAGTTTCACATCCACCCGGAGGGCCCCGAAGGCTGAAGCATAGCCAGGCAAAGAAGGTACTATGACGTGAGAGAGACCAATCTCCCTTGCAATGTCGCAGGCATACAAGGCGCCGCCCCCGCCATAGGGAACAATGGCGAAATCCCTCGGATCCCAGCCTCTGGAAACCGTCTGAAGTCTGATACCCAGCATCAGGTTGGTCATGGCCACCATATATACGTTTGCCGCGGCTTCTTCGACCGTCCATCCGTACACATCGCCGATCTTTTCTTTTAATGCCTTAAAAGACAGATCAGGCTGAACCTTCATATCTCCACCAAGGAAATAATCCGGGTTGATCCTGCCTAGCACTATCTGTGTGTCCGTATTTGTCGGCTCATCACCTCCCATGCCGTAACAGGCAGGTCCCGGGATCGCA
Organism: Deltaproteobacteria bacterium; assembly: GCA_019313825.1. GTDB lineage: Bacteria > Desulfobacterota > DSM-4660 > Desulfatiglandales > HGW-15 > JAFDAM01. The sequence continues at coordinate 4,522 of JAFDAM010000048.1, read as the reverse complement.
CCCTGGCTGTGGGGTCCCACATTCAGGATACCTCCCTTATCCACCCATGAAACGCTTCCTCCTCCTGCACCCATGTAAATGGTGTCGACCGACGGAAGGCAGCAAGGCACATTCCACAAGATCTTCCATTCACGTGTCATGGCCGGTTCTCCTTTATAGATCATTGAAACGTTGTTAGTGGTCCCGCCCGTCTCAAATGCGATCAAATTATCAAACCCGGCCAGTGACCCCAGGTATCCTGCAAAACCTACAGCCCCCGAGACAGGTGAGGAATGGAATGTAAGGGCCGGGAATCTTATGGCCTCATCGATCCCCACGACACCTCCGGTACCGGTGGTGATCAAGAGTGATTCGTCAAAATTCCAGTCCGTCTTTACCCGTTCTCGCAGCCCGGCCATGTATTTCTTCATGATGGGGGCGACATATGCGTTCAGGACAGTCGTCGTAGTCCTTTCGAACTCCATCATCTCGGGACGGACATCCCATGAGATGCTTACGTCAACATCGGGCAACTCCTCCTCAAGGATCTTTTTTGTCCTTATCTCGTGCTCGGGATGCATGAAGGAGTCCATGTAAACAACGGCAATGGATTCAATGCCTCTCTTTTTACATTTCCTTGCAGCTACTCTTACATCCTCTTCCTTAAGCGGTATAAGAACCTCTCCCCATGGGCTCACCCGTTCTCTCACTTCCAGTACATTTCTTCTGGGTACGATTATTTCCGGTGGATCCCAGTCCAGCTCAAAGGCGGATATTCTTTCAGCCCTTCCGCCACCCAGGACATCCCTGAATCCATGGGTCGTTATCAGAGCCGTCTTTACACCTTTTCGCTCCTCAACGGCATTTGTCGAAACAGTGGCCCCATGCCTCAAGGATTTTGTCTCTTCACCGGGCAGGTTGGCCTTCTTTAGACCGTTTATAATGCCGTCATAGAAGGTGGGAGGCGTTGTAGACACCTTTCCGATACGTTGTTCGCCGGTCTTGATATTGATACCGATGATATCGGTGAATGTTCCACCAACATCAGTGCCGACAATCCATTCCTTGTCTTTACCCATAATGCCATTCTCCTTTACTTTTAATTTTCATTCTCTACCCTGCCTGTCTTGTTCTTAAACACCTAAAATGGATTTTTTAATAGTCATTGGATCGTTGCTGTAGCGCATATTTTGCAAATAAGATACCAAACTATTTATTTGCCTTTATCTCCTTGTTATCACTACGTTTAAGCCATTTAACGCTATGCTTTACAAAACCAAGCGTTTAACATATAAACAACTAATCGTTTACAGGTTCAACGTTTATTTGAAAAATGTTGTTTAATATTTAAACTTTTGAATGAAAGGACATTCCAAACATGAAAGGGAAAAAACTCCATGAACCCCCAACCGGTTTGAGAGTCGGTCATCATGAGCTTTTGGACTCGCTTAATGTGGGCTTTATCCTGCTGGATTTGGACTTTCGCTATCTGGATGTAAACAAGACCTACTTAAAGATGACCGGTCTCAGTCGCGAAGATATTGTAGGACACCACAGCCTTGAATTCTATGAGCGAGAGGAGTTCAACAAGTTGAGAGATATTGTGCTTCCCTTCAGAGAACACGATGATTATCAATTAGAATTCATATTACCCACATTAAACGGCGAAAGAATTCCCGTGGTCCACAACTCGCACATAAACAGGGACGATGAAGGCCGGCCGGTATCCATTTATGTTACGACAACCGATATCCGAGAACAAAAGAAGGCTCAAGAAGAAATGAAGGCAGCTAACCTGGCCTTGCGTACCAGCCAAGACAAGCTTGAAAAAGAAAATAAAATGAAGGATGCGATCCTTTTCGGGATCGGCGACTGCGTAACGATCTTTGAACAGAACGGGGCACTACTCCTCAGCAATCCAAAGGCAATGGAAGTTAGGGGAAAACGACGGACCCCCTATTTGCCCCTGAACCCCAACAAACAACAACTCAACTTAAAGGTTAAAGGTGAAACACGTCAATTTTTCTGTCAGGTTAAGGCAATCAAAGACCAGAATGGTGCTGTATGGGCCTATATCGAAACACTGAACGACATAACAAGCCAGGTAATGCTTGAGAAACGGGAACATGAACTTTATAGAATCAAACGAGATCTGGGGCGAAATAATATAGCAAAAAAGATGCTCGGTATAAGCAGGGCAATGGAAAATGTCTTTGAGCTCATACTTCGCTGTTCCGAGGTGGATTCCAGCATACTTATTCTTGGAGAGACAGGGGTTGGAAAGGAGATGGCTGCTCACGCGATTCACTCACAAAGCGCTCGCAAGAATAAACCCTTTGTAGCAGTGAATTGCGGTGCCCTGCCTGAAAACCTCCTTGAATCAGAGCTCTTCGGGCACACCAAGGGGGCATTTACAGGCGCGATATCAGACCGACTGGGGCTTTTCCAGGAGGCAACCGGGGGGACCCTTTTTCTGGATGAAGTAGGTGATTTAAATATAAACCTTCAAGTAAAACTACTTCGCGTGATTCAAGGAAAGGAAGTTCGCCCGGTAGGCAGTGACAAGGCCTATCCGATTGACGTGCGAGTTATTACCGCCACAAACAGGGACATTGAGGAACGCATCAAACTCAAACTTTTTCGTAGCGATCTATATTATCGTATCGCCGTCATAACCATTATCATTCCGCCGCTTAGTGATCGCAAAGAGGATATTATTCCCCTTGCGGAGCACTTTATGAAAAAGCATCGAAAAAGAGGAGGCAAGTCTCACGTTACCCTGGATCATACGACCCAGAAGGTATTGCTGGATTATCCCTGGCCCGGAAATATCCGTGAACTGGAAAACGCCATCGAACACTGTTTGGCCATGACCAAAGACACGGTAATAACGCCCGAAAGCCTGCCGGTCAATATAGTGAGCAAAAAAAGGTCTCTGGGTATTTACAGCGAACCTGTCACCACCCTATCCTTTGATAAACAACCATCAATGGAGGAAAAGCAGCTTTCTCCGGAAACAATAATCAACCTGGGCTATTCTGAAAAGGAGACCATTTTAAATGCCCTCCGGTATCATCAATGGAACCGTACCCGGGCAGCCAGGGAACTGGGCATATGCCGGACCACATTATGGAGGAAAATAGCCAAACATAATCTGAGTAAATAAGGCATCTGAGACCAAAGAACGCGGTTTTGCCCTTGTCACTCCACAGGGGCGCCGGCAACAGGAGTGATAGGCTATTTAAAAATATCCTTTCAGGGCCGTGAGTGGGAGTTTAAAAAAAGCTTGACATTTCAGTTTTTATAATAAATTATAAATTATAAATTATTATTATTTTTTTTATACTTCCTTATCTACTTGATATTATTAATTAATTTATGATATATGCCATGAAATTATTAGAAAAAAAGACGCTACACGAAGAGATTGCAGATACTTTAAGGGATTTGATTATCAAAGGCGAACTCCAGGAGGGAGACAAAATAAACGAGAACGAACTTTGTGCTGCAATGGGTATAAGCAAAACTCCCCTGCGCGAGGCATTAAGGGTATTAAGTGTTGAAGGACTTGTTCAGCTTGTTCCGAATCGCGGTTCTTATGTGGCTAAGCCCACCTTTGAGGAAATAAAAGAAATGTTTGATGTCATGAGCGCACTGGAAGGACTTTGCGCTCGCACTGCCGCTGAGAAGATGAGTGATAAAGACTTATCTCATTTGGAAAAGCTCCATAATAAACTGGAGGAAAAATATGAGAGTAGAGACCTTAAAGGGTACCTCCGCTATAACGATATCTATCATTCTTTTCTTCAAGATCTGGCTGGAAACACTACATTAAACCAAATGATTAAAGGTCTCAGAAAAAAAATCTTGCTGTATCGCCTTCAATCATTAGCCTTGCCCGAAAGGTTAGACCATTCCATTAAGGAACATAGGGAACTTATAAAAATTTTTCGAAAAAGAGATTCAGAAAGGGCTGAGGGTCTGATGAGGAAACATCTTAAGGCCCAATGTGACGCCATAGAAAAATTGAGGGAGACCATATTGATTAAATCTACATTTCATCGATCAACTTCCATCGTGCCTTAAATAGGGGTTAATTAAATGAAAAAGCAAAAAAGCGAAAAATATACAGGGCACCGTAAAACAGGTATTCTACTCACTGAGGACATATTACCAGATATGAAGGCCCTCAGTTCAGAGCAAGAGCAACTTGTACTTTATGCTTACCATATGTTCGATAAAGCTCACCTTGTAATGCTGGCTGAAAAAGAATTCATACCCAATAAAGATGTGTCTCTTATGCTTAAAGCTCTACGGGAGATGGAAAAATCGGGTATTGAGAAGGTAAGGTTAGATGCAGGGGGTGGAATGCATTCAGGTGAGTATTACCTTATAAGACAACTAGGAGAAGAAATCGGTGGTAAAATACATTTAGCTAGTGCCCATCCATAAACGGGCAATTTTAGATACTTATTGATATGCGCAGCTCATCGTTTTTCCCAAATGCACTGTTTATAGGGATTTCCGGGATTGTCGTGTACTG
>JAFDAM010000107.1 GCA_019313825.1 Deltaproteobacteria bacterium | reverse complement strand
AATTAGGCAATGAAAAAGGAGTTGATCCCGCCCATGACGGCGGGACTAACCCCCTTGATATTATTATGGCGGGCGATGCGCGACTCGAACGCGCGACCTCTGGTTCCGGAGACCAACGCTCTATCCAACTGAGCTAATCGCCCATTTTTATGTATTTATATCAGCTTTCATCCGCCAGGTCAAGGACCTGTGTATATGGCAACCTCATGCGCTATCGCGCTATCCAGCACACTACTCGTTCCAGTACTTAATGCGCTTCCATCCCAGATCCTTGAGTCTTTGCAGAACTTCGGGGAACTTCTCCTCAATATCCTGGATATGCCACTCTAAAATCTCTGTCGGTTCTATGGTCGTAATCGTAACCGTGCGCTTGTCGTGCTGACTGATGACTCCCACTTCCCCTATGATCTCGCCGGCCCCTAACTCATTCAGGACAAAGCCATCTTTTGCAACTACATTTATCCTGCCTGAGCCAATTAGAGCAAAAGTGCCGCCAGACTCCTCGCCTCTCTCGTAAACCGTTTCGCCAGCGGAGAACTCCCTGGAATTTGCGCTCATCATCAAAAGATCCATCTGGTCCTGATCCAGACCTTTAAACAGTTCGCACCCTTTAAGGGCGGTCCTCATGACATCCGAATCCATTTTGCAGCTCCTCCGTAGTCTATTGGCCGCAGCCATGATTATGAGACCTTTGAAAAACGCCCCCTTTCATCCAATCTCAGCGTTGCGTTCATCCCGCCGAGGCGGGACTCGAAATATTTAATATATTCCTGCGGTTAATCCCGCTGAAGCGGGACTCACGCGCCTTGATCTTGAATCCCGCTGAAAGCGGGAAGCATTTTTCAAAGGTCTCATTATTTAAGTGCTAACTTGCTATTTGACAGAATTTACTCTCAGAGGTCAAGTCCCCATTTTTTCAAGGCTGCAACCCCCCCTTGGAGATTGTAAGTGTCCCTTATACCCATCTCGTCCAAGGTCACCTGTGCCTCGTAAGAACGAACGCCGGTATTGCAGATAAGAACCATCCTCTTCTCTTTGGGCACCTCCTCCATCCGGAGTCTCAGCTCATCCTGGGGGATACTCTTCCAGTGATCGGGGTATTTATTGACAAAATATTCCGCATTGCCCCAACCCCGGCAGTCCAAAAAGATGGTGTTGCCATTATCCCGCTCCAACCACCAGTCAACGAATTGATCCGCGTCGATTATCCTGTTTTTGCCTTGCAGGGTATTTTCGGCCGTATTGCCCAAGGCATTCAGGATATCCATGGCCGACGAGAAGGGGGGCGCATAAAGAAGCTCGAGGTTACTGATATCAGCGGTCGTAGGTCCGTACTTGAGCATGGCCGCAACCGCATTGACCCGGGCAAACATGCTGTCGCTCATACTCCCGAGCCCCTGGATCCCTAAGATCCTTCCTGTCCCCTTTTCCACCACCAATTCCAGGTAGACCAGGTCCTTCTCAGGATAAAAATGGGCCCGGTCAAACTGGACCACAAAGACACTCAAGGCATCAAAACCCTCGGACTGTGCCCTTTTAAGACTCATACCCGCATTAGCTAAAGATATCTCAAAGAGCTTTATGATAAAGGTCCCGACAGCCCCTTCAAACCTGGCATCTCCCCCCGCAAGGTTCGTGCCGATAACCCTTCCCTGCCTGTTTGCCAAGGAACCAGATGGAAAATAGGCAGATTTCCCTGTGACAAGGTCAGTCACCGCCACACAGTCCCCCCCTGCATATATATCCGGGTCAGAGGTCTCCATCCTTTCGTTGACTACTATAGCGCCATCAGGTGAAATCTCGAGACCGGCATCCTTGGCCAGATCAGAGTTGGGTGTAACCCCCACTGCCATGATCACCAAATCCGCGTCCAAGGCCCTCTTGCCGGTAACGACCTTTTCCACCCGGCTGTCGCCTTCGAGCCGCACGACCTGCTCTCCAAGGTAAATGAAGATCCCATTTTCCGCCAAATGATGCTGACCCATCCGGGCCATATTAAAGCTGACGATTCCCGGCAGTATCTGATCCGCCACCTCGACAACAGAGGTATCGATCCCCCATAGATCAGCTAATGCCTCGGCCATTTCAAGGCCGATGGCGCCTGCCCCGATAATAACGGCCTTAGCAACCTTGCCTTCGGAAACCTGCCTCTTGATCGCCACCGCCTCATTGAGATCCGACACGGTGAAAACCCCCTCGAGCCGGGTTCCGGGAATGGGTAGTCTTTTTGGCCGGCTTCCGGTGGCCAGAACAAGCTTGTCATAAGAGAAAGACTGTTCCTTTCCATCCAGGACATTTTGCGCAAGCACCATCTTTTTGCTTCGATCTATAGAAACGGCCCTGACATTTATAAGGACGTCAATATCTTTTGCATCCCTGAAAAACTTCTCGTCGCGAATCATATGGAAGCTGGTTGACTGTAGCTGGCCTGGATCGCTTAGGTCACCAGATACGAAATAGGGTATCCCGCACCCTCCGTAAGAGATAAGGTCAGATTGATCAATCATGGTTACCTTTGATTCAGGCTCCAGCCTCTTAAAACGGCAGGCAGCTTTCGGACCTAAGGCAACCGCCCCGATAATTACGACATTCTGCATGGCAAGGTTCCTCTACTGTCAGTAATTTACACTATTGTTTAATTATAAAACATCAACAGAGGAATTTTCAATGTTTTTCCGGTATCAGGCCCACGAACCGACGGTCATCTTCGCCTTGCCGGATTGCAGAAGACGTGTATTTTGTTTCATTAGCACATCCTATGAGCTCCGGTGAATTCTAATGGAACATCAGGGTTTACAGTGTACAAAAACAGTTGACAATCTACCCGCTTAACCAAACAAGGCTCCCCCATACTGATACTCATAATTCTCTTATATTTACGATACCTTAAGACATTTCATGCTGGGCTTCTGCTTCTGGCACATTAATTGCTTGATATAATAAAATAGAAATTCTATCCTACATTCGCAAAAAGGGATTCTTGTTGGAATTAGTAAGTGATAAACTCATCTACTTACCCACCTGGAACTTGATATGGAGGTAAGGTAATGGAATTGCAACTGATTGAAAAATCGGATCATGATTTGTTCGTTCAAAACCTTATTAACAATTATCAGGTGGAAGGGGTAAAACGTAAGGACGGGTCATTTTTTTATGGCTCCATAAAAGCGCCTGAGGAGCTTTGCCTCGATTTCGACTGCACTGCAATTCCTCCCAAGAAATATTTCTTGCCCCCGAAGGAAACACTGCTCCAATTCGCGTTGACCCCTGATCTCGAGATCACCCCGGTGATGGAGAGCAATCCCTTTATCCTCTTCGGTGTACATCCCTATGATATCAAAGCCATCAATCAGATGGACAGGATCTTTAGCAGAGGAGTTCCGGACCCCCATTACCTGAAACGGAGAAAGGCCGCCCTCATTATCGGCGTAGACCCGGCAACGGTTGCGCCACGCTCTTTCTGGGCGGATATG
>JAFDAM010000106.1 GCA_019313825.1 Deltaproteobacteria bacterium | reverse complement strand
GGATAGTGCTCCAGCATCATGAGAAAATGAACGGCTCCGGATATCCCCAGGGGTTGTCGGGTGAAAACATCCTCCTTGAAGCGAGGATATTAGTTGTTGCCGATGTTGTGGAGGCTATGGCCTCACACCGCCCTTACAGACCGGCCCTTGGCACGGATACTGCCCTGGAGGAGATCTCAAAGAACAAAGGCACACTTTATGATCGTGATGTGGTGGATGCCTGCCTGAAACTTTTCAATGAGAAAGGGTTTAAGTTTGAATAGTCCAGTGAAATAATAATTTTTTGAGAGAAAAAAGATGCCTCTTATCCTCATTATAGACGATGATAATCAACTCCGCGGAATGCTCCGGCAGACGTTCGAGGGTGCCGGATACGACGTACTGGATGCTCCCAATGGCAAGGAGGGGATAAAGCTCTACCGCCAAGATCCTGCTGAGATCTGGTTATTACAGACCTGATTATGCCTGAGAAAGAAGGCATTGAGACAATCATGGACCTCAAGCGAGATTTTTCGGACGTGAAAATCATTGCCATTTCAGGAGGTGGGCAAATCGATGCTGAGGAATACTTACATATGGCCAAAAAGTTAGGGGCGCAGCGTACGTTCACTAAGCCTTTCGAACTAAAGGAGCTTTTAGAGGCGGTTAGGGAACTCCTTTAGTAACTACTCAGGTGGATAGGCTGAAGGTTGGAGACTTTTTACATGGATGTCAAACATAGGTATTGAAAAAAGAGGTCTAACGGATGAATATCCTTATCGTTGATGACAATGAAGATTCAAGGATAATATTGAAAAAGGCCCTTGAGTCAGGAGGGCATACGGTTGAAGCGGCCACCGACGGGCAAGAGGCCCTGAAGGTGGCAAGGAAATGCCGGCCTGATATGATCATCTCGGATATTCTCATGCCCGTGATGGATGGTTTTTCCCTTTGCCGTGAGTGGATGAGGGATGAGCGTCTGAGAGAGGTTCCATTTATCTTTTATACGGCCACCTACACCGATTCCAAGGATGAGAAACTGGCTCTGAACTTAGGGGCGCACAGGTTTATTGTCAAACCTGTAGAGCCGGATAAATTCTTAAAGATCATTGAAGGCGTGATTATAGATGTAAAGGATGGCAAGAAAGAGCCGAGGAAGCTTGCTTTAAAAAAAGACAAAGAGGTCTTCAAGCTCTACAGCGAACGGCTGGTGAAGAAACTTGAGAAAAAGATGCTGGACTTAGAAAGTGAAATCGCCCAGCACAAGCAGGCAGAGGAAGCGCTGCGGGAAAGTGAGGAAAAATACCGGTTAATGTTTGAAACGATGGTAAGTGGTTTTGCCTTGCTTGAAATGATGTATGATGAAAGTGGAAAACCGATGGATTGCCGTTATCTAGAAGCCAATCCCACCCATGAAAAACTTACTGGTCTTAAAACAAGTGAAATTATTGGTAGAACAGCCAGAGAATGTATTCCTGGATTGGAAGATTCCTGGATAGAAAATTACGGGCAGGTAGATCGAACTGGAAAACCGATGGAGGTTGAAAACTATGTTGAGGGACTAAAAAGCTGGTATAAGGTTTTTGCTTACAGTACTAAGCCAGGTTTTGTTGCTGTTACCTTTGAAAATATAACTGATAGAAAGCGGGCTGAGGAGACGTTGAAAACTAGGGAACAGGCGATTGACTCCTCAATAAATGGCATTAATTTCACAGATTTGCAGGGGAACTTCATTTATGCCAACAACTCATTCCTTAAGATGTGGGGGTTCAAGACTAAGGATGACCTAATAGGACGAGACATTTCAGATTTATGGGCTGCCTCAAATAGATTTCAAGAGGCATTAAATGAGTTTCAAAAGAAAGGCTCTTATGTGGGAGAGTTGGAGGCGAAAAAACAGGACGGAACGAAGTTTGATGTCCAACTTTCGGCCACTACGGTAAAGGGCGAAAGCGGTGAACCGCTTTTCCTGATGGCCTCCTTTGTTGATATTACTCAACGTAATCAAGCATACAAAGCACTCCGGGAGAGTGAGGAAAAATATCGCCTTTTGGTAGAAAACGCTACCGATGCCATCTTTATTGCCCAGGACGAGGTATCAAAATTCGCCAATCCCAAAACCGAAGAGATGACAGGATACTCTGCAGAAGAATTGGCCAAAATTTCCTTTGTTGATCTTATTCATCCTGAAGACAGAGATATGGTCTTTGAAAGGCACCTAAAAAGACTAAAAGGCGAAGAAATTCCCAGCATTTATTCTTTTAGGATTTTAAACAGGTCCGGGGAAGAATTATCGGTAGAGCTCAACGCAACTCCAATAATCTGGGAAGGGAGACCTGCCACCCTCAATTTCCTGAGGGACATAACGCCCCAAAAGAAGATGGAGGCCCAACTCGAACAAGCTCAGAAGATGGAGGCCCTTGGCACCCTGGCAGGTGGTATAGCCCATGACTTTAACAACTTGCTCATGGCAATCCAGAGCCGTACCTCTATAATGCTAATGAAAAAGGATTCTTCCCATCCGGATATCAGACACCTGAAAGGGATAGAGGATAACGTTGAAAGCGCTGCCGACTTAACCAGGCAACTCTTAGGCTTTGCCAGAGGTGGAAAATATGAGGTTAAGCCAACTGATATGAATGAACTCATCAAAAAACAAAATCGTATGTTTGGCCGGACCAAGAAAGAGATCACTATACGTGGAAAATATGAAGAGAATCCTTGGTCTGTTGAGGTCGACCGGGGACAGATTGAGCAAGTCCTGTTGAATCTTTATATCAATGCCTGGCAGGCAATGCCGGGGGGTGGCAATCTAAATTTGGAAACAGAGAATGTTACCCTTGATGAGAACCATGTGAAACCGTTTTCTATTGAACCCGGTAGATATGTAAAAATATCCGTTACTGACACAGGAGCTGGAATGGATAAGGCAACCCGGAAAAGGATATTTGAGCCTTTCTTTACCACCAAAGAGATGGGCAGGGGGACGGGATTAGGATTGGCCTCCGTCTATGGAATCATCAAAAATCACGGTGGATTCATCAATGTTTACAGTGAGAAAGGTCATGGAACCATCTTCAATATCTATCTGCCTGCGACAGGTGCAGAGGGCATGGTGCAGAGGGTAGAGCGTAAAGGAGAGGATAAAATAATCAGGGGAAAGGAAACGGTTCTTTTTGTAGACGATGAGGATATGATAATTGAAATTGCCGAAGAACTTTTTGAGCAGTTGGGTTACAAAGTCTTGATCGCGAGAAGCGGAAGGGAGGCCATAGAAACCTACGATAAAAACAAGGATCATATTGACATAGTGCTTCTGGACATGATCATGCCGGATATGAGTGGCAGCGATACTTATGACAGGATGAAAAAGATCGATCCTGATATAAAGGTTCTTCTTTTCAGTGGATACAGCATCGATGGTCAAGCGACCAAGATATTGGATCGAGGTTGCAATGGTTTTATTCAGAAGCCCTTCAAGATGAAAGAATTATCACAAAAAT
>JAFDAM010000047.1 GCA_019313825.1 Deltaproteobacteria bacterium | reverse complement strand
GCATCCTATGAGAAAGCAAGTCCACTGATTTTACATGGCTGTTATCAGTCAATGTAATACAAAACAATATCAGCATGTTACTGCTGTTTTAACAAAATGACTTCCTTGGAAGTCCCAAATCCCGTCATGCCTGCGGAGGCAGGCATCCAGAACCATTTGAAATCACTGGCTTCCCGCCTTCGCGGGAATGACGCCAAAGGCATTTTTCGCCCTTTTATGAGACCATCTTATTTTATACCCGCTAAAGGCGGGTTCTTAGACCAGCATCCCCGCCACAGCGGGATCTCCGCTTCGATACGACAAGTATCCAGTATCAGCTTGTCAAATAGTATAAATGCCTAATGTCTATATACCCTCTTTGGTTCCGGCTCGTCCGGATCGGGATAAATAATAACGATGGCCACTGTAGCATGTATCCGGCAAAGTATAAAGTCCTATACATCAAAAACGCATGCTATTGATAAATCGTGACTTTTTATTGCTTCTCTTTCCAAAGTCATGTATGTTTAGTATTTTATAAATAAATTTGTTTTCACTAAGACCACAATTTTTCTGGAACGACTGGTCAAGCATGACAGAATGAGATGCTGGATATTGAAGAAGATATTTCCTATTGTTTATTTTATCCAGGATCCCCGACAAGGCGGGATCTCCGCTTCGCTATGACAAGCATCCAGGATCCTACATCGCTTATATTACGCTACCAAATGTGAAACGAAATATAAACCTGTTTGGTTCCGGCTTGTTCGGGATAGACTAAATCATTATCTCCATAACCCGAAAACGGGATAGCAACGCTTTGAAAACAGATAGCCAAGAAAATATAGACCATCGCGTACTGCACACCATGCTGAAGTTCAGTTCCCTGATAAATTCTTCCCTGAAGATCGAGGATGTCCTCAATAATGCCATGCAGTGGGCAGAGGAATTCATAAACGCCGAGGCCAGTTCGATCTATGAATTGGACGTGGAAAAAGATGAACTGTTCATCCGGCTTGCCAGGGGAGAAAAAAAGGAGCCGGCAAAAAGAATAAGACTCAAGATGGGTGAGGGCATCGCCGGCCGGGTGGTACAGACGGGTCAACCAATGGTGGTACAGGATGTACTTCAAGAGAAGAGGTTCAGTGACAGATTTGACAAAATAATCGGTTTTAAGACAAGGTCCATGATCTGTGTCCCTCTGATTTTAAGAGGCAATCCCATTGGCGCCATTCAGATTCTGAATAAAAAAAACCAGGAACCGTTCAACCAGACCGACCTCGAGCTATTAACCGGCATGGCTCAGCAGATAGCCGTGGCCATGGAGAATGCTAAGCTCTATAATCGACTGGAGAAACAGTTCGAACTCACCACCCAGGAACTTAAAATAGCCCAGGAAAAGTTGATACGGTCTGAACGTCTGGCAGCCATAGGTAACCTGGTTCAAGGAATAGCCCATGAGATCAGAAACCCGGTTATGACCATAGGCGGTTTTGCCCAGAGGATAAAAGAGTCGCTGAATGAAGACAAGGGATTACATGAATATATAGACATCATAATGGGTGAGGCAGCACGCCTGGAGAGGCTTGTCAAGCAGGTGCGTGAATTTGCAGGAATACAATCGGCCTACCTCAGTCCCGATAAGATAGAGCCTGTAATTGATAGGGTCTTAAACAGATTCGAACCCATGTCCGAAAGACAAGACGTAAAGATCACAACGCATATTGAGCAGGAACTTCCATTTATAATAATGGACTCATCTCAGATAGAAATTGCCCTGGCCAATATTGTGGAAAACGCTCTGGAATCGATGCATGACGGTGGTAAACTCGACCTGAAAGCGCGCCGGGATAATGATAGCATCCTGATTGAGGTGTGTGACACCGGTTCAGGTATCGCCCAGGAAAAGCTGGACTCCGTCTATGACCCCTTTGTCACCTCCAAGACCCGTGGGGCAGGTCTGGGATTGACCATGTTCCATCAGATTATCATGAATCACCATGGGAGACCATGATCAGCAGTCAGGCATCCGAAGGAACTACAGTAACAATCCGACTGCCCATAGATCCAAATCAAAACAAGGGGGGATATTACGGTGAAAAAAGATAGGAGACGTATCTGGTGGAGCCTGTTCCTATTATCGGCCTCCGGGATCGCGATCCTGGCCGGTTATTTTATGGGAACGGATAAGGGATCTGAAGTGGAGGAGGTCTTGGTAAAAGAGAAAAAGGTGCCGCTCAAAGTAAGGGAAATACGGCCATTGAAAAAAGAGATCCTCCCCGAGAAAATGGTTGCCCCTGAAAAGATAGAGATCAAAGAGACAAAGCGTCCTATCGAGGCTGAAAAGAAAGATTACTGTGGTCAGATAGGAGATCGACTCCGTGAATTTTTCGATTATTTAAATACGAAGGAATATATCCAGCGCCTTGATGAGGGAACAGACAGTTATGATCATTTTAAGAGATTATTGAACAGACTATCCAAGCATCTTCCTATCCCGGCCGGAGAAGGGCTATCTCAGGAGATCATGAACAATAATATCTTCTTTTTCTTCCGAATACTGGGGAACAAGGATATCCGATTGATAAAGGAGATAACGAAAAACGAGGCTGATACCCTTGAGATGAATCTGGAACTGTTTTACAATTGGTTTATGCTTCAAGACCGCTGTCCGGATCATGAGGGTATAAGACCTTCATTAAATGTCTTGTATCACTACGCGGGCTTTTTCTTGAACACCATAGGGGGTAAGGTATATCTCCTGAGAAGATCGACGGAACTGAGGCTTCTGGTCAAATATTACTGTTTACTGATCATACATGAAGCGGATAAAAAAGGAAAAAACAGTTACGGAATAGACATATATCCCGAGATAGCCCCACTGGTAAAAGATATAGGCATATACCCCGATCTCCGATATAAAGACGACTACACCCTCCAGTTGAACGGGATTCAGGACTATTACGCCGAAAAAAGGTAGGCAACAAGATCTCCGCTGCCTCTTTGGCGACTCCTCGGGGACAGCCCTATCCTGCTCACGTTCATGTTGTATTTATTGTAACTTGAAAGCCACGTCCTTCTCCCGCCTCTTTGGCGGGAATCTTCGAGGGGCGTGGATTCTTTACCCTTGTTGCCTGGTCCACAAATATTATATTCTACTTCTATTCTTTTTCCTTCCTGGCAACAACAATCTCTTCTTCCTCCGGAGTATGATCAGGAGCGCCCTTCATTTTATCGACCGCGACCAGGAAGACCTTTCCGTTCCCGTCTTTACGAATTGCAAGACGAGGAGCTTCCTCTGCCTGAAAAGGTCCTGTGTTCATTATGGAATCAGCCCCAATCTTCTCTTCGGTAATGTCCGCGACATATATGGAATCCGTCTCTTCTCCTACCGCAGAAAGACTCAGGACATTATCGGAGAATTCCGCCCTGATCGGCAATCCAAGACTCCGGGAAAATTGATTGAATCTCTGTATATCTTTTTGACTGACACGATTGAAAGAAAGCGTCGGACTTAGCCCGTCCCCGGTCTTTAGCTTTAGCCAACCGGAGCCAGGACCGAAGGCAACCAGATCGATATTGTCATCATAGTATTTTGAGACACTGCCCCCGATCTTCAACCTTTTCACCTTTCCGGCAGGCTCCTCATATCCTTCAGGGGGTCCAATAACCTCACCCAGCCGTTCTCCCCGGTAATTAATCATGAATACTCCACCCACAATCACAAAAAGACCGATTAAACAGAATAAACCTATTCTTTTCATATCGACTCCTCCTCCATTCTTGAAGATATGTCGTTTTTTGATACCTGTGTTCTTAGCGATAAGGCCCTTAGAATAGAAAAATCTCTTCCCCAAAAGAACAGGCGCCCTGACTCATCATTTTATCTTGCAGCTCTGCTACCATATCCCTTCCACGAGACCGAGGTTGCAGGCTTTGCGGCCATCCTTGAACAGGGTTGATCCCTTAACAAAGCATAGATATCCTCTAAATATACATCGGCATATGGTCTCAATACTTAAGGACTTTCCGGCATTTACAGGAAAGAATCCGTACCTGTCGAAGATTCCCCTGAGGGGGGAAGGATCGGGTTTTATAATACCTAATAAAACAGAGTCTTTACAATCGAGGGATCTCCAGGCAGGCGATCAATCTATCGAACGGACAGGCAGGATAAACGCCATCTTATTTTTATTCTGGTGATTAACCCTGCCGTAGTAGAGCATTACAGTGTAGGCGCGAGCACGGTTCTTAGAATGACCATAATATCCCGAGCCCGAGCCGTAACCAAACTCGGTTCCGGACCAGTATGGCATATGGACGATGATATTTTCAAAGTGGTTGGGCTCAACCAGGGCAGGATATTCCTTTTCAGGGTCTAACAGGCTTTTCCACTCCTCAATAGAAGGAAGCCTCCAGTCTTTATACCCTACATGACTGAACTTCTCACATCTCTTTACGGCATCCTGCCAATTTGAAGCGGATACAAAATCTATCTTCCAGCCGTTCTTAATCCACATCAGGTTTGTTTCTTTGTCCGTAACAGTACCATCCCGATTATCCACAAACCGCGTCGCTTTCTCTTTTATAGTAGATGCCTGAACAGTATCCGTCTCCTCTGGAGGAGTTATGGCGGGAGTTTCCTTTATCTTTGAAGGCTGGACCGTCTCTCTGAACTCATGAATTCCAAAGTAACTCACCGCCTTTTCCTTCTCCAGTTTTTTCCAGAATTCAACGGCCTTGGCCCTGTCTCTATACTTGCCCAGATAAACCCTGTACCATTCACCTTTCCCCGGGACATCCGTCTTTTTCCAAAAGACCATCTTCCCCTTTTTTGTGAGCGCATTGACATAGCGGTTCGCGTTTTGAAGATTCCTGAAAGACGCCACATGAATACTGTGATAGATCTGTTCTGCGCTATCAACCGCATCAACCCCTATAAAGAGAATAGGCAAGAGCAAGAGAGCTCCTCTTATCGAAACATATCTTAATATTGAAACCAACATACCCATAGACCGCCTCGCTTACAATTCCGCAAATTCACAGGACTACCCCCGGGCAGACCGGAAATAACCTCAATTGATTGGTAATATTTGGATTTTTATACACTATGTTGGCATTAATGTCAAGAAATATACAATATATTGTACCACTCCTGTAAAGATTCCGGGCCAATCGAAGATCCCCGCCCAGTTCGGTGAGAAAGCTGACCTGGTATTAATCCCCCCTCGATGGGAGAATTAAGGTAGGGGTGTCTGATTGAAGAATGATAACACTTTAGTCCTTTGAAAAGATGGTTGTTTCAGAGGGGGCTCGGGGATCTCTTGAATGGGGCGAACTTGATTCAGTGAGCCTCAGTTTGCATACTGACATAGGTTGGCGGGCGGCTAACTTTGACATATTATGCCGGAAGGAGATCTTCCCCTTACTAAATGGCGCCAAACCGCCCGTCTAGGTGGCAAATTAACATCGCACTGCCACCGGTGGCTTTCGCCCCAGAAAAGAGATTGCTGAGCCCCCAAGCAATTGAAATGGGCTAAATAGTTACGAAGGATGTAATCTGAAGAATTTCGGTTATCAGGAACGTTAGAGAAGCTTTATTTTATAGTGTATGGCCAATGGTGAATCAGGGGTCACTTCACGGCCAAGACCGATAATCCCATTCCCGAGAAGTTGCGCTTCATCGCGTCTGAGGTTGATACTTTTTTTCCCCTGGATAAGCGCGTAGGTGCCGTTCGTGCTCTTGTCAATAAGTATGAACTTGCCGCGTCGGTACTCTATACTCGCATGTGATCGAGAAACACGATTATCATTCACCACTACCTCGTTATGACTTTGACGTCCTAGAGTGATACTGGGGCGATTCTGATCAACGTCAATCTGCTGACCCTGAAACTGCACTTCCATGAGGGCTTGTAAGGTCATGGCACTAAAATCCTCATCCACCATAACGGTTGCATCCTGCTGCTCCCATACCACTTCGTAGATATCTATCTCCCCGCTTTTTCCTTTGATCGTGGTTTTGTCGATGCACCGGGCCAATTCTTTATGTTCCGGATTCAGCGCACTTACCGTCTCCTCGGTGGTGATGATCTGTCGCTGCTTCGCCTGCGCCACCATACGGGCAGCCATATTAACCGCATCCCCAAAGACATCGTTATCTTCCCGGATAACCGGACCCCGCTGGATTCCCACATAGATATTCGGTGGAGGAGCGCCCGGCATACCCTCAACGATCATCTCCTCAATACCCCTGTTCATCTCGATTGCCGCCTCAACTGCATCATTGGCACTTTGAAACGTGCACATTATCTCGTCACCAATAGTCTTGATTACAGTGCCCTGATGTTGCACTGTCACTCTTGTGAGAAGAGAGATGCAGCTGTCAATAAGATTTTTAGCTATTTTATTGCCTAAGGTCTCGTATAGATGTGTGCTTTTGGCAATGTCAGCAAACAGAATCGCGAGGTCAATATTTTCTTTAGTCATACTTTTTTCCCATGATAAAGGTCTAGGCTTTATCCTGTACTAGGCACGGAAAAAGCTGCCCCTCAGGGCAATTATTTAGATTTATGAGCGCTTACATTGCTCCCATTTTATTTGGTTTCTTTTTTAAGTTCACCCGGCAATGTCATTTTTCCATCAACGCACAAAGCAGATATCAAACTCTACAGACAACTACACTGGTATTATCCTTTCCGCCTGCATCCATTGCAGCATCTACCAGTCGGTTTGTAATATCATCTACATCCGTTTCAGTTTTTATAATATCCCCAATCTGTTCATCAGACACCATATCAGTAAGGCCGTCACTGCATAAGATATAGGTGTCATCCTGCTGATACTTCTCCCAATCGATACTGGGGATCACTCCTTCCCTGGGTCCTACGGCCCTTGTAACAACGTTCTTCGCCGGTTCATTACCGGACTGTCCGTTGCGTACCCATTCCTCATATGCGGAGTGATCGGTTGTAATAGACGTCAGGGTAGAATCTCTCCAGCGATATAGACGGCTATCTCCGACATGGAACCATATTACATTGCCGCCCTTGACCGGGACCAGGCCGACAACGGTTGTCCCCATATATCGCTCCAGTCCGATCTCCTGGTTGTGCTGATAGATTTCGGAATTTGCCTTGGTGATAGCCTTATCTATTAATGAAAAGAGGCATATAATCTCAGACGGGACACCATCCACATTAGTGATATCATGTAGTTCTGAGGCTATTACATCAGGATGGAGGTACTCCTGGATTATCTTGACAGCTGTCTCACTCGCCTCAGCGCCACGTTCATGCCCCCCCATTCCGTCGGCTAGAAGCATGAAATGTCCTTCCTTATCAAGATATATTGAGTCTTGATTCTCGGACCTTACACGTCCGATATCTGAGATGCCGGATGCAACAATATGGGATCCCTTCACCTGCAGGTGTACCCGTCCTGTTGAGTTCATTGATTGCTCGCTTAATAATGTTGAGGTAACTAGTGGAGATAGAAAGAATAATGACCCGCGATCAACGGCTATCCTATCTACTCTATTATAGTCGTTAGACTAATTCAATCAAACATAAACTGTCAAGTATATTGTTAAATCTCGCTTGACAGTTTCTAAAAGAAATTCTATAACTTATATATTTCAGATGGTATAATATCCGGGTTTCAGTTACCAAATATTAAAATCAGTTCTCTTCTACAAGCAGTATACATAAAACCAAAAAATATTAATGAACGTTAAAATAGGGGGATTGTTCAATTTATATCCTCATCTTTCTTGAAAGCTGATCCATCAGGGCAGACTGAATTCCAATTTTATAATATTATCCAGTACTGCCCAAGTCCTATTATAAACAACAAGGTCATGACCATTCCAAGAACAATCATAATAACATTCTCTGTCCTCTTTGTCCTTCTCTGGGCAAGTCTGGTCAATGATGGGCTGTCTGCGGTCTCAGAAGGGGGAGATGCGGATACCGGAGAAAATCATGCCCTGATCATCGGGATAGGTAACTATGACAACTGGGAAAAACTGAAAAGTCCTTCAAAAGATGCCTCAGAGATAGCAAAGATCCTGATGGATAAATATGATTTCAAAAAAGAAAATGTTGTTCTCCTGACCGATAAGACACAAGAAAAACCCACCCGCGTGACTGTCCTCACCTATCTTGATAAATATGTAAGCGAATTGACTGAAAAAGATAACCTCCTGATCTTCTTTTCAGGGCACAGCAGTGAAGACGCAAAAGGAGAGACCTATTGGATCCCCATAGATGGCAAGAAAAATAGAGAATTCACCTGGATAAAACATGATAATATCTGCAGGGATTTTCTGGCCTCCGAGAACTTCAAGGCAAAAAATGTCTCTCTTATAACGGATTCGCTATTCAATATAAAATTATTAAAGCGAGCATCTATCACCCTTTCACCCTACGATCTTCGTTATCGTGAAAAGATCATAGAAAAGTCCCAGAAACGCTCAAGGGAAGTAATATCATTCGGTGACCGGCACTGGCCCGGCAGCAATAAGACTGAAGGGTTTGGCCTCTTTACCTACTATTTTCGCAAGGCATTGATGGACAACTGGTTCAAGATCATTGATCTTGAAAACCTGATCTTTGACGAAAATATCATATTACAGGTCCGCAAGGTTGCTGGAACCAAGTTGGTACGCGGCAGGCTTAGGAAGACCCCCATGGAAAAGGGCGGCCAGTCTGTCATCACGCGGCTTATTGCACCCCCTGCCATAAACATAGTGGACGCATATGTTAGCCCTAAAAAGGGCTTTGTCGGCGACAAATTTACTGTCGAGGCCGAGACCAGCGGCAACGCGCTTGAGGTATATGTTGAAATAGGGGGTAAAAAACACTACATGGACGGGGAAGGCACCAAATGGAAACAGGCCATAAAGGTAGCCAGTCTCGGCGCCCTCCCGTACAGGGTAATAGCCATAAACACAGATGATATAGAGGGCAAGCCCAAAAAAGGCCAGCTCACGACCATCAGGCCGCTCGCAAACATGGTAAACGTGACTACGGCGCTTGTGAGCCCGAAAAGAGGAGTGGGAGGGGATGCCTTTGATTTCACGGTAAGCACTGACAGGCCCGCGAACAAGGTGGCATTGGACATCGAGGGGAAACGGTATGAGATGACCGGCTCTGATACCAAGTGGTCTCTGAAGCAAAAAATAGAGGACACGGGAACAATAAGCTTCTCGGTGATAGCCCTAAATGAAAATGGCGTGGAAGGCCGCTCCAAGGGCGGTATCCTTGTAGTAAAGGCACCCAAGGTCAACATTGTCACGGCAAAGGCATCACCAGGGAAAGGTTACGCAGGGGATGAGTTCCTGGTCACCGCCGACACGGACCACCCCGCAAGCGTTGTCACTCTCAAGCTTGACGGCGTGACCTATGAGATGGAAGGCTCCGGGAAAAAATGGCTCTTGAAAAGGAAGATTCCGGATATAGGGAAGAAAAAGTTCACAATAATAGCCAAAAATGCTGAAGGTGTGGAAGGCCTCTCAAAGGGCGGGGAGATAGTGACCAGCAAAAGACCTCTCGGGATACCCGATATCATGACACTTGCCCTGAGCCCCAAAAAGGTCCACGCAGGAGAGAGTTTTGTGGTCAGGGTGAAGACCAGTGCGGACGCGGAAGAGGTATTTCTGGAGTTGGCAGGAAAGAAGCAGCTTATGGAGGGTTCCGGAACCGACTGGAAATACACTACACAGATAGCCGGCATTGGCACCAGCGGATATAAAGTGACTGCGAAGAACAAGGAGGGTAAGCAGGGACGAACTAAAGAAGGCGAGATTACAACGACAGAAAAAGTCGCCAGGGGAGTGGAGATCGCAACGGCAGAGGTTAGCCCCAAGCAAGGAAACCCGGGGCAGGAGTTCACATTTAACGCCACAACCAAGGTCGCTGCCCAGAGCGTAACCGCTGTCATCGGAAAGAAACAATATAAGATGACCGGTTCCGGTACCAAATGGTCCCTGAAAAAAAGGATAGGCGATCTGGGAACTATAGATTTTTACATGATCGCCACGAATAAAGAGGGTGTGGAAGGGAGTTCCAAGGGCGGAGTTCTTGTAACCAAGGCACTCATTGCCAACATTATTACAGCCAAGGCGACCTTTGACAAGGGCTATGCCGGGGAAGAATTCACGTTCTCCGCCGACACTGACCAGCCTGCAAGCTCTGTTTCCCTTAACCTGGCCGGCGTGACCTATGAGATGGAAGGCTCCGGGAAAAAATGGTTCTTCAAAAAGAAGATCCCGGATACAGGAAAGAAGAAGTTCACAATAACAGCCAAAAATGCCGAAGGTAAAGATGGTCGATCAAAAAGCGGGGAGATAGTGACCACACTGGCGATTGCCGATGTCAAGACCGTGGCCTTTAACCCTGAAAAGATCTTTGCCGGTGACAGTTTTACGGTCAAGGTCCAGACCAACGCAACAGCAGACCAGGTTTTTGTAGAGTTAGACGGAAAGAAGCATGCCATGGAAGGTGCCGGCACAGAATGGAGATACATGACCCAGATAGCCGGCATCGGAACCAGCAGCTACAGGGTGACAGCGAAGAACAGAGAAGGCAAAGAGGGTCTGGCAAAGGAAGGACGGATAACAACGACAAAGAAGCCCGGGGCCCTTATTAATATAGCAACGGCAGAAGTGACTCCAGCGAAAGGATTTGCAGGGGCAAAATTCAGCTTCAAGGCCGGCACCGACATGCCTGCCAAAGGGGTAACCCTCACCATCGCGGGTAAGAGCTATGAAATGACCGGTTCCGGCACAGACTGGTCTCTTGCTCAAAATATTAAAAAGACTGGAAATCTAATATTCTCCATGGTTGCAATAAATGAAGACGACGTGGACGGCGCCGCCAAAACCGCCACATTTAGTGTCGAGGAGATCAAGAAAAGATACGCGTATAATAAAGACGGAACCATAACAGACAGAATAACCGGAGAGATCAAAAAGAGATTTGTAGATAATGGCGACGAAACAGTCACGGACCTCGCCACAAACCTGATGTGGTTAAAACAACCTAAACGGGTTGCGATTACATTTGAGAAGGCTGATGAGTACTGCCGTACCCTGAAACACAAGGATTATGAAGGATGGAGACTGCCTACCGTTTCGGAGTGGAAGGGAATGATGGACACAAAGCAACAGAACCCTTCCTTACCTCCGGGGCATCCCTTTCCGCTATTTGATACAAGTACCGGCTACTGGTCAAAAACGAAATATCAATCCAGGGCTTTATACGTATACCAGGTGAGCCTGTATTATGGAAAAACCGGTTACCTGAGTAAAAAGAAATTTGCCAATGTATGGCCTGTAAGGTACGCTGAGGCAGCTGAATAAAGATCCAGAGTGCCAGGCCTTCAAAGAGGATGATCTGCCATGTGAAGGCTGACTGGCTTTATAACGGGGGCTTTCAATATGAGTTTCGTTACAATAGGCACTGCGTCACATATAGGCCTTAGAAAAGAAGAGAACCAGGACTTCTTTGCCTATAACGCGCCCGAGGACGGCACTGTGCCGAAAGAAGGAATACTCTTGGCCCTGGCTGACGGCATGGGAGGTCGCCCCGGGGGGGCAACCGCTTCCAGGATTGCAATCGATGTCATCATAGAAGAGTATTATAAGAATATTGAATCCAACAGCATTCTGAAATCGCTTAACAAGGCATTTCTCAAGGCCAACGAGCAAGTCATGGCAAAGGGCGACGAGGATCGAAGCTTCCAGGGAATGGGCACCACCCTGGTCGTGGTCGTGTTAAAACGTAATAAGATATACTATGCCAATATTGGAGACAGCAGAGGTTATCTTATCCATAATAACGAGATATCTCAATTCACAAAAGATCATTCCGTTGTGGCTGATCTGGTCAGGGCCGGATACATCACCGAGGACCAGGCCCCGACATATCCCGGGGGAAACATAATCACAAAAGCCATCGGGATCGATGCTGAGCTAAAGGTTGACACGGCCAAAAACGTCAAAAAGACAAGAGACGGTCAATATATCCTGTTGTGCTGTGACGGTCTTTACAGAGAGGTCCCAGATGAAGAGGTCCTGAAGATAGTCAAGGAATACCAGGAACCGGACCTTATCTGTGACAAGCTTATCGAAAAGGCAAACGAACATGGCGGAGATGATAACATTACGGTCATGATTGCAAAAATAGACAAGACCAATCGATTATCTGATTTGGCAGGCAGAGTAATAAATCTTGTGAGGTAATTCTTTATGTCCGACGAACAGATTGGAGATTATGCGATTATCGGTTCATTGGGAAAGGGTGGCTTTGGCAGTGTCTGGAAGGCAAAGGCCCCTTCCGGTAAAACTGTCGCGCTGAAAGTCCTTAATCCTCAGGTACTGGATAATCAAAAAGTCGTTAAAAAATTCTTTCATGAAGCAATGATCCTGGCCAAACTGGATCACCCGAATATATGCAAGATGATAGAGTTCTTCCCGGACGGGGATAATTACGCCATAGTAATGGAATATGTTGAAGGAACCGAACTGAAAGAGCTCATACAACAAGCAAACGGCCTTCTTCCCTTTGATCAGGCATTCAGGATAGCCAAGCAAGCCCTTGATGCCTTTCAATACGCCCATGAAAACGGGATTCTGCACAGGGATATCAAGCCTGCCAATATCATGATCGATACTATAGGCAACAGCAAGATAATGGATTTTGGAATTGCAAAGGTCGCCGGCGCGGCAACTCATGATACTGCGGCAAGCATGCTTTCAGTGCATTATACCCCGCCTGAAAGATTCGATCCGAGCAAAACGGTGGACCAAAGGTCGGATATTTATGCCCTTGGTCTCGTATTTTATGAGATGTTTGCCGGCAGAAAGCCCTTTGATGCCGATGAGACCTCCCAGATCATGTTCTGGCACCTCAACGAGATCCCTGAACCCCCCGAGGACTTCGTTAAAGGCCTTCCCAAGGAAATCAGTGATGCCATTAATATAGCCCTTGAAAAGGACCCTGACGATCGGTTCCAGGACTTCAGGGAGTTCAGCGATGCGATAGGGCAGGGTGATCCGGACATAGACTACTCGTCCCAATTAACCACTGATTCTGAGGCAACAATGATCGGTGACCAGACCATCGTTACGGCTTCCATTGAACCGAAGAAGTTGAAAAAGCCAAGACGGGGCAGGAAAAAGGGTGTGCCCGTCCCGGTCATTGCCGGGATTGCTGCTGCTGTAATCGTCCTGCTCGTAGCGGGTTTCTTTGCCTATACAAGCCTTGTGTCCAGGGAACAGCCGGGCGTGTCGGCCACTGCAGAGAAAAAGCCCCTTGTGGTCCCTGATAAACCGGTTGAGGTCACACACCCCAAGGACAACACTATCATGACTCTCATCCCCGAAGGGGCGTTTACTATGGGGTCGGACACCTGGGATGCTGAAAAACCCATGCAGCAGATTACACTTGATAAATACTACATCGATAAATACCTGGCAACAAACAATATGTTTCAGAAATTCGTGGAGGAGACACAGTACGTAACAGATGCGGAGAAAGATGACTCCGGCATGGTGAGAATCGGCAGGCGCTGGAAAAAGGTGGAGGGGGCAATCTGGAGGTCACCTGACGGGACTGATTCCATTGATGGAAAAGAGGACTATCCCGTGAGCCAGATATCCTATAATGACGCCCTCGCTTACTGTCAGTGGGCGGGAAAGGACCTTCCCACAGAGGCCCAGTGGGAGAAGGCGGCCAGGGGCCCGAACGGGAATGAATACCCCTGGGGTAATTCGGAGCCCAATGATACCACGGCCAACTTTGACAATCTCATCGGCGCCCCCACCCCTGTGAAGGATTACGAAAAAGGACAGAGTGTCTATGGCAACCAAGACATGGCCGGCAATGTCTACCAGTGGTGTAAGGACTGGTACGGAACAGGCGAGAGGCAGGCCAAGAATCCCACAGGCCCGGAGACCGGAAAAGAGCACGTCATCAAGGGCGGTTCATTTCTTGAGGGCATGGAGAGCCTTCGTTCCCCGAACAGGGACAGGTATGCCCCCAATTACAGCAGCTTTCTGTTCGGGTTCCGCTGCGCCTGTGAGGAGATAGAATGAACAAAACTTGTTACTGGATACTATCTATATACATAGCTCAAGATTTTAAATTTGTGTCAAGTTTCAATATGTTTTGCTGCAAACAACAAACAGATGCTAGATGCTGGTTACTGGATGCTGGCTGGTATAAGGAATGCTATTTTAGGTTTATCAAGTATCAAGTGTCCAGCATCGCTTCGCCTAAGCAATGAAGTAAATTTATCCTCCAATCGTCGGTTTGCCCGTCCCGGGCCGATACGGTCCGGGTAGGCGGAGATTCGCTATATAAGGTGATGAGTTATAAGAAACTTGAAATCTGGCAGCTCGCTCGAGAACTTGTTATCGATATTCATAAGATGACAATGAATAGCCTTCCTAAATTCGAAATGTTTGAGCAGGGCAACCAGATTCGCAGATCAGTTAAATCGGTAAAATCTACCATAGTGGAAGGGTATGGCCGAAGAAGATACAAGCAAGATTTTATTAGAAATTCTAGGGAAAAAGCTTAACAAATTTATCCAAACCGTAGAAAAAGAACATCTGAGTGAAAAATAGGCCTTCATCCAGCATCCAGTATCCAGCATCCAGCATCCAGCATCCGCACTTTACTCATTCAACTCTTCTAATACCAGATCGGTTATGTCAACCTCAGGGTCCAGGTAGCCTATGGCATTGGGGTCCTTTACTATAATCGTATATTCATTATCTTTTGCCACCCGCTTCAGGACATTGTCGGCCTTTTGCAGTATTATCGCGACGAGTTCCCTGTCCTCGTTCACAATATCTTCCTTTGCATCCGCTACAAGCCTCTGATACTCCTTGTATACCTTTCTGCGTTCCTGGAGCTTATTGCGCTTCTCCGCAGGGTCCATCTTACCACCCTTTTTATTGATAAGCTCTCTTATCTTGTTGAATTCCTCCAGTTTCACTTTTAGGTCCGACTCTCTCTCTTGGCGTAATTTCCGGATATCTTCCTTGGCAGCCTTTCCCATATCCGACTCATTGACCAGTCTCTGCAGATTGATATATCCGACCTTTGTCTCTGCGTAAGAGGCAGTGCAAAATCCCAGCCCCAGGACAATACAGCATGCAATTACCAGTATAGTCTTCTCTTTCATAATAGCTCCTCTTTCTCTTTTTAAAATTACGAATAAAAATTTACATCAAGCATCCCCGCCCTTGCGGGATCTCCGCTTCGCTACGACAAGTATCCCCGCCCTTGCGGGATCTCCGCTTCGCTACGACAAGTATCCCCGCCACTGCGGGATCTCCGCTTCGCTACGACAAGCATCCAGTTCCACTTCACCCAGCAGGGTAGGCATATTGTTAACATGTCTCAGATCCGGCAGGCTAAAAATATTCGGCCCCTGCAGGTATGTCAACTCTTCCTCATCCTCTATTGCTTCTTCTGCCTCTTCCATCTCTATATCAATCCACAGAGGCGGCGCCATGAAAAAGTCCTCGCCCCCTAACGCAGCCAGCAACTCCTCAAGGGACTCCATCTGCGGAGAGAATGCCACCATGCTTGAAGCAGCGGCCTGTACTGCCATCGAGATGACAAATTCGCTATCCGGCGTATATATATAATTCCCTATTTGAACATTACCTGGCCTATTTGGGAGATTCCCTATGGATATGGGATAGAATTCAAGCCTTCCGCCGTGGTTCGGCTCAGTAGTTAATACAGGATCAGGATCTCTCACCGAAATCACAGCCGCCCAGGAGCCTGGCACACCGGAAGGATGTGGCCCTGTATCGTAAAGAATCATTCTCATATTCACAACATCAGCCTGCGGCGAGTTCGTCAGTCCAACGTTTCCTGCCTTGATTACCAGATCATCACCCCTGATCATATTATCCAGGTTCGGGGTATCATAATCCATGTTGTTATAGTTCGGTAGATTAGTTCCCTGTGGATTTTCTGCGGTACGGTTATTAAAACTAACAGGTGCAACCGAACCGTCGATCACTGCCTTATTTCCCACTATCAGCTCAATATCGCCGTCCGGTCCGGCATCAATCGAGGTATATGTCAGGTTATTCGGATTAAGAGGATCACCGCTATCAGGCACCTCGAGGAATATACCGCCACTCCCATTGTTTGCACTCGCCGTCAAAGCACCATCCAATAAAATATTGATTGGGACGCTCTTTTGAGGCCCCGTTCCATCTGGATCCGGTTCACCTATCTGCGCATTATTACCTTCCACCCTTAAAGTCAGATCGTTGGCATTAACCACATAAATCGTACTTAATAGAGGATTGGGGTCCAGAATACTGTCGTCCTCGATATTTCCGCTTGTTGCGATCAGCCTTAGGTTGTCCTCTGTATCGCCAAACATGCTGTTAACAGTAAATAAAGCAGCCTCCAAACTCACCGTCTGCGTCCCACCACCATTCGTGGCAATGGTTAACTGGCTGGTATTCAATGCATTAGTCTCGACAATAAAGATGTCACCTGCATTATTCAATCCTCCGGTTGTAAGCGTCAGGTTAGTCGTAGTTGTCGTGTTAATTGCATTGCCATATGAACCAATACCTTCCGTCGCCGATAATATCAGGTCGTCCGATGTGATCATCTGGCCTGTTGTGCTGGTGATTGAACCGTTTGTTGCTGACACATTCAACGTGATAGACACTGTAGAGGCGCCCAGGTCAATGGAATCAGAATCCACCAATACCACGTTGTTGCCGCTCGCGATTCTTACAGTATTTAAGTTGTTGGCAGCCTCATCCAGCGTAATGTCGTTTGCGCCGGCATCCAGGGTCGTGTCACCCGTCACCAAAAGGGCGCCGCTGTCCGTAATATCACCCGTAGCCGTTACATCAAACGTGCCGGCTACCGTGGAGGCGCCCAGATCAATGGAATCCGCGTCCACCAGCGCTACGTTTGTGCCGTTAGTGATTATTACACTGCTGAATTTGTTGGCAGCATCGTCCAGCGTAATATCGAATGCACCGGCATCCAGGGTCGTGTCTCCAGCCACCACAAGTGTCCCACTGTCAGTAATATTGCCACCGGCCGTTACAGAAAGGAAA
>JAFDAM010000046.1 GCA_019313825.1 Deltaproteobacteria bacterium | reverse complement strand
CTTTTTAAATAAGCTATATCCACTTCATCATCATTCACTACTTCATTAAACCAATGTTCCAAGTGAATGTCCTGCCGGATAATTGGACTACTTCGTGAACTTCTTTGCTTTTTGAATGAAAAACCAGAAACATCTTCCCAAATAATAACCTCTGGGATAGCAAGCCAAACACAAGGGTCAAATATCTTTACCTTTTCAATAAGCAAATGAATGAGTTCCGCAACAATAGACTTATCCCTCGCTTCCGATATATTATCAACCCAAGAAAATTTTGTTTTATATGCACCGCTCTCATATTTTATCAAGAGATCAGATATAAAATCTCTTAGGGTATCTAACCTTACAGCGGCTCCAATACTGACAGAATCACGCCCACTTAATGTTGAAGATCCATCTTCATTTTTAGCTGTAATTGATTTTAAAATATCAGTTTCAAAATCAAAATCGAAGTTTTCAATACCAACCTCCTTACTGGATTGCTCTTTTGATTTTATTTCAACAACATCAAGGCATGTCTTGTCGACAGCCCTTAATGAAGTTTCTCTACCAATATTTAAAGCGACCTTCAACCCAAAATTTCTTACAATTGCAAGTGGTTCTATTAAAAAATGTGCGTGTCCAAATGTGAGGCATAATTTTCTCCCGTTTATATTTACAATCAGCACAGCCCTTGCAGACTTTGTAGTCAATTTAATATCTTCAGGTGAGAAAATATCGCTAAAAAATTCCGCCCATTTAGGAATAGAGGTATAATCAGTTTTAATATAGAGTGTTCCAAGGACACCTTCTTCATCTGTAATCTCATATGCATTCATCTCCCCGCATTTTGGAACTATTTGTGCGTCATCAGTGTAAGAATCTTTTATAAGATATATTGACAGCTTATATTTTTTATCTTCCGATTTTGGCATTATGATTCCTTAGACTTTATAAGCAATCCTGAAAATGCTTGCTTCAAAATCGCCTGACGGAGGCGTTCAGCACGAATAAGATTCCTATCAACTTCTTTTTTAACAGCATCAATCGTGGACAATCTTCCTTCAATCTCTTGAATTAAAACTACTTGTTCATCGAGAGGTGGTAGCGGAATAGGGAAAGCACTTAACATTGTTTTATTAATTGATGCGAGATTCGTTGTTTGTTTGCCTTTTGCCATAAAATATTGTTGACCAAAAGTGTTGCCGAACCATGAAAACAACTTCCCATTAATTTCTTTTAAATATAATCTGGCTCTAAAAACATGATTTTGGTAAATGCATTTATCAATCTGGGCTTCCCAAATCCAACCTCGGCCCAATTTATCTCTATCACCACCCTCATTAAAAAGAATATCTCCTTTTTTTAATAGAAGTTCTGGTAATTTATCTTCAGATACTTTTATATATTTTATTTCATCAAGATCCAAATATCCCCTTTGAACATTCGCCACACGAAGGTATGGTAATTCTTTAGCATTTTTTATTTTCCGTTTACTGTCTTTAGTAATGCCCCCTTTGATATCTGCCACAGAATCAAGCCTTGCCCATAACCATATTGCTGGGATATCTGATAAATTATCAATTTCCGGTATTACAGGCTCTTTATATTTCTTCTTCCACTTATCATCCTTCGGCTCTTTCCCCGTCTTTTTCATCTTAGCCAATTCTGTTTCTTCCCATTTTTTACGGCGTTCGGCCAAGATGCGTTCGAGGAGTTTGTCGGCTGGTTCAACATCTGGGTGTTTTTTGCGCCATTCTTCTGTAAGTTTGCCTTCAACAGCGGCTTTGAGGACAGATGCTTTGTATCGCTTGAGGTTGGCTTTTACTCGCTTGAGATTTTCAACTGCTTCATCCAGACGGGAAAATTGTTTTTCGATCTCTTCGACAATGCGTTTTTGTTCGTTTATTGGAGCTATTGGTATCTTTATTTTTGCTAATTTTGTAGCATTAACATTTGGGACAGCTATACCCAATGTACTTTTGCCGATAGCTTTCCAATAAGCGGGACTTTTTAAATAATAATAAACATATTTTTTATTAAACTGTTCATGAGGCCTGAAACGAATTAAATACGATGCAAAGACAGAGTTGTCTGTATCTGTAATTAGATAACTAACACCGACCGAGCCAGCACGTGAAATAACAATATCCCCGGGTTCTAGGAGATATTTTGTTAAATCATCAGGTTCTTTTGTGCAGTATGGCACAGTTGCCCAATTTATTTGACCAGAAGTAATATCAGTTGTCCTAAGAAGTTTCACATCACCTGATTCATGATTCGCTTTGGTTGTCCACCCATATTGCGGCTTCGTCGAAACTTCACCCAGAGTTGAAAGACTCCAACCTTTTGGCAAATCACTAAGTGATAATGTTTGTACCTCGTTTATATTGCTTTTCCTACTCACGCCGCCAACGTCTCCTACCTGCAAACTTTCGTTTGCGCAGATAAACATTCAATTCATCCAAAATATCATTCAACTCATCCCCAAACAACTGATACATCTGCCTGCAATCAACCCAATTGCGCAGACAAGCCCGCCCCTTGTGAGAAAGGCGCAGTAGATAGTTGATGCAAGATTCGGGTATTAACTCATTTCTTCTTATCTCTATTGTTGTCCAGCCACGCTTTCCCTTTTTTCGTCAGCCGGTACATCTGCAGACGGCTTTGAGGTTTATCCGGGATTGTCATCTCGATCCAACCTTCTTCTATTGAAGGCAATATATATGCCTTTCTAAAATGATCTGTATTACGTAATTTTAGTTTTTCCTGCAATACACGCCTGCTTACAGGCTGCTCACAAAATGGAAGAAGCCTTGCGACTTCCATGGTGACTTCCATGGCGACTTCCATGGCGACTTCCATGGTGACTTGCGGGGTCTTGCTTTCCTCTATTGGGATAAATGTCACAACAACCGACCCTGTCCGCTCCTGCCAGTGGGGAACCGGGTTGCCGTTTTCCTCGCACCAGTCAATTATATTGGTTGTGCCGCTTCCCCATCGCTCAATAATGCCTGCCCGGTAAAAGGCATTGGCAATTAATGGATTCCATGGCTTGGATTCATGAGGTTCTTTCAGTTTTTCAGGGGTAATTCCAAAGTGGAATTCACCTGGGTTGATGATTTCAAGCCTGTCATCATGCATGGCCAAAGCAACAGCACCACCCGGTTCAGTATAGTCCCTGTGGCAAATAGCGTTTGCAATTGCTTCACGGGTTGCGGGCGGCGGATACCAAGGATTATCTTCCCTGACCATTTTTCCGGGAATAACGCGGCCGGCAATGGGTACATGATCCAGCAGAAACCGTTCAGCCCGTCTGAGCAAGGAAAACGCATTTCCTTTATACTGCCTGTTATCGATGAAATCAGCGGATCGATCTTTCTCCCGGAATCTTGCCAGACGGATTTCACACTGCGGATAATATGACCACATACCGCGTCCAAACAGCACAACGGCGGCATTTAACAGTTTATCATCCCGTATCAGATCAAGACCTCTAAGGATAGATATTGTATCTGTATTTTTGGGAGGTTCCATGCGCCCGATGCGGATGGAATTGGCAACTAAAGTCTGTATCTCTTCATCATCAAGGTCTGAAACAGTTACTCCTTCTGCAACAGGTTCGTTTTCCCATCGACGGGTTTCGTGGAGTTTCTCCATCAAACGGTTATTATATTCACTACGAGGCATCTGAATAGTGGTCGGACCATTTCTGATATAGGATCGACCGGAATATGCATAGAGGCCTCTGCTTCCGGTAATATGTATAATGATGACAGTCTTTCCTGATTTTAGAGAAATCGTTTCAATGTCAGGAAAGGCAGGCGGTTCAATATTGCGAATCTCGTTTGATATGTCTTCAATTGTTTTTGCAGAGACTTGCTGCCCGTGAATTTCTCCTTTATCCGTCACCCCGAATAAAACAAAACCGCCCATACCGTTCAGCATTGCACAGACCGTTTTTGTCGCAGCAGTCCGCTGACCGGTGGTCTTTTTAAACTCAAGCCGATCAGACTCGCCTTGTTTTACCAGCTGTTTCAGTTCCTTTAAATTCAAAATCAAGCCTTGAATTGTCCTTTCTTCAAATCATTCATGATCTTCATGGTGTAAGAATCTTTAAGCTGCAAGTTGTTTATTTAACTCTTCCAACAAAATATTTACTTCTTCACCAAATAACTGATAAAATTTTCCCAGGCCACCTTCCTGAACAAATGGGGAATATTCAAAGTCTTCATTATCTATCGACAGGTTCCCTGCAATATGATCCTTTATCATTTCAAGCCAGAGGATCTGTTCTTCATTAAACTCTTTTCCCTGCTGTGCCAGCCATGCCTTGAAATTCACATCCACCTTTTCAGGAAACGGCACAAGCTCATTTTCCTGCTCAAGAGCAAAACGTACAAGAGACACCAGATCTGTCAGAATATGCGGCCCGCTTAAACCACGAACCTTTGATTTTTCAAGAGCCGCATAGGCCATCCAGAGGTTATCCTCAGTCCAGTGGTGCGGCGGTTTTTTGATTGCATCTGCAAGCTCTTTTATATCCTCAAACCGCAGTCGGGTGTTATAAGGCCTGCTATATAAAACCTGTAAGGCAGTGATTTCATCCTTGTTTTCCTCGATAAACTTCTTAAAAGATTCAATCATGCCTTTTGCCTTGTCCAACGCCTCCGCACTGAACCTCGCTTCTATTACCTGATCCTGGCTCACATGGTCAATGTTCTGTTCATTTTTTTTCTTTAGTTCAATTAATAGTTCTCGAAAATCCGGATTGTGCAAAGGCTTTACTGCGTCCTTTATAAGCTTTGTAGCGGCCTGCTGAACCTGCTCCCCTGTGGGCACATCGATACCCGGATTGTCTTCCTTTGCCTGTTCTACCTGTTTATCAGGATTAAGGGCAGTTACAAGATCAGTCGTTAGTTCACCCAGACTCTTGTCATTTGTAAGCGCTATGACCTTTGAACTGTCTTCTTCAGTAATCTTTTTGTTTATTCGGGCAATGCGGACAGCTATTGATGAGATAACATCAGGTTCTGTGTTACCAAGGCTCACTGCCTGCAGAAGCTTTTCAAAAGAGACCGTTTTTTTTCGGTCCATGGGCTTTGAGTCAGTCTTGTCACGCTCACAAACACCAACCGCATCAACAATAATGTAATGATCCTTGGTCCTGGCATCGGGTGTCACAGACTGCAGGTCATCATCATTGATAACTCGCACGCCCCTGCCCTTCATCTGCTCGAAATATCCGCGGGATTTTACAGAACGCATAAACAGCACCACCTCAAGCGGTTTTATGTCCGTGCCTGTGGCAATCATGTCCACTGTGACGGCAACCCTGGGATTGTAGCTGTTTCTGAATTCTGCAATAAGATCCTCAGGTTTTTTGCCGGTAGTGCGGTATGTGATCTTCTGGGCAAAATCATTTCCCTTTGCGAACTCTTCACGTACAATCTTGACTATGTCTTCAGCGTGGCTGTCATCTTTTGCAAAAATCAAGGTTTTAGGGACATCAGTTCGACCCGGGAATATGTCCGTAAACAGCTTGTCCCGAAAAGTGCGAACAACCGTGCGGATCTGGTCCAATGCGACAACATCACGGTCAAGCTGGTTTCTATTGTATTCAAGGTCTTCATCCAGCCGTTCCCAGCGCACTTTCCGGGTCTCACGGTCGCGCTTGTCTATATAATATCCAGACTCGACTGTGGAACCTTGTTCTGTAATCTCTGTCATGATGCGGTAGACATCATAATTGACATTCACACCATCAGCCACAGCCTCTTCATGACCATATTCCATCACCAGATTCTGGTTAAAAAAACCAAAGGTCTGTTTACTCGGCGTAGCAGTAAGACCTATAAGATAGGAATCATAATATTCCAGCACCTGGCGCCAGAGGTTATAGATAGAGCGATGACATTCATCTGTGATAATGAAGTCAAAGGTCTCAATGGGGATGGCCGGGTTGTATTCTATGGGCGGCACCTCATCATAGACCTTCTCAAGTCCTTGAACAGATTGTTCCTCGTCCTCCTCAGCAAGGTCCTCTCCCTTGAGCATGGAGTAGAGACGTTGGACAGTGCATATGCAGACCCGGGCAGTCTTATCCAGATTATTTGAGGTAAGACGCTGAACAATGTATTCCTCACTGAATTTATAGTTGTTATAGGGTGAAACATACTGCTGGAACTCCTTAAGGGTCTGCTTGCCCAGATTGCCGCGGTCAACAAGAAAAAGAATGCGACGTGCATTTGCAAACTTGATTAGCCTATAGATAAAGTTGATAGCAGTGAATGTCTTGCCAGAACCGGTAGCCATCTGGATGAGTGCTCGTGGACGATTTTCAGCAAAGGACTTTTCCAGATTTTTTATGGCCTTGACCTGAGCAGACCAAAGCCCTTCTTCGACAAGGGGTGGCAAACCCTGCAAGCGAGAGGCCAGGGTGGTAGGGTTTGTAAATAGAGGGGGCTTTACATCACCAACCTTGGCCGATGAAATAGGAACATCCCCTAACCAATCATTCATAGTTTCAGGACGATGGAACGCAAAGACATTGCGCGAGCGGGGATCAGGATCAAAGCCATTTGTAAAACGTGTTTCAACTCCAGTGGACTCATAACAGAAGGGTAGAGGCCTGAACCAGGCAGGTAGCGATTCGGGCAACCCGTTTTTATATTTATCGGATTGGATTTCAACGCCTGTGAGGGTGCTCCCTTTTTTCTTCGCTTCAATAACACCAGCGGCCTTCCCATCCACATATAGAAGGTAGTCAGAGAACCCGTGCCCAGGATTTAATGGAAACTCTCGAATCGCCACGCCTGTTTTGGCATGGATGCTGGCCTTTTTTAGGTCCTGGACATCCCATCCGGCTCTATCCAGCATATTATCGATATTTTCGCGCGCTTCCTGTTCTGGTGTTTTGGTCATTCTTGTACTTCCCCTTTGTAAAAAGAAAGTAAGGCGCTAATCAACACTGCTCGGGGTCATGTCTTGTCTTTTTACAATTCAGATCTCCTGCAATTACATGGGTCCAAGAGTAATCCTTATTATATTGATTGTGATCCTAAGCCTTTTCACTATTGTTTGGCATATTCCTACAGATCAGGAGTCATTTCTTTATCAAAACAGTAAATCCTTCCTGCTCGAAATGGCTGTCATTGGTGAGTGCTTCTACTAGTGACTCAGCATTCATAACGTTCATGGAAATACAATCGGTCAGACTATATTGCTTGTCGATTCGGTTTTCATAAAAGGTTAGCCCCTTCAAAAAAGAGTCCCGGGTTTGTGGAATAACCTTCACATTCGGGTTTTCCATAATAACGCGGACCATTTTAGCAGCTTGCTTTCGCATGTGTTTGCCTTTTGAAAGTGCGGACAGGAATTCAGTCAATACTTCGTCTGTCGTAACTATGAATGCCTCACCTAATGATGATTTGGCCGCTTTAGCTGGCTCTACCCATGGATCATCAGGTCTCACCACTGCAATCCAGTATAGCGTATCCGCAAAAACCGTTTTCATTGTTTGGGTGCCCCGTACAGGTAGTGATCCAGATTATCATTTAAATCGATAGGAAGTTGATCCCATTCTTCCTGCGGAATTTCTTTGGCAAGCTCATTCAACAAATCTTCAATAGGCCTTGCTAACTTATTATACGCTGTCTCGGAAGTCGTAAGCTTTAATTCATCCACCTGCAAAACCCTAATAAGTTTTCCTTGTGGCGAGTATTCTCCCGAACCCTTTACAAACATTTGTGCTGTCTTGTGCTCCTTTAACGCTGTTGTAACCTGGGCCTCCTGCTCTGGTGTAAAAGCCACTGAAACTGCGGTATCTTCACCTGACCAGAGTTGGAATCGGCCCTTCCTGACATCTGCTTCAAATACTTCTCCACTAATTTCGACTTGATCTTCATGGGGTGCTTCAACAATTTTTTCCAGCTTTTGTCTGTTTGACAGCGTTAAATACGCGGGCTTCTTCTCAGACACTTGCATTTCTACTATCTCACCATCACCAAGGCTCTGGCCCCACTTGGCATACTCCGGCAGCAATGCCCTCGGGAACTTTTCAGGTAGCGAGGCATTTGACTCCAGCGCCTCAAAAACTTCATGGGCCAATTCAACAGCCTCATTGATTTCAACGGGTTCCGCCTCCCATAAGCTCGTTTGATCCTGTTCTTCTATGAACACCTCAAGCGGTGCAGCAGCGCTGCCCTCCTCAATCCTTCTCAAGCACAAACGCACCCTCTGCTCAAAATGAGATGGCAGCCGTTCACGCTTGGGATTTGCGGCTCGCCAAAGAGTTTTAGCAGTTTCAGCTACCATCTTCTGAAATTGGCTGAGTTCGCTCAGAGCTTGCAAATCCAGGGCGTGGTCACGAAATCGTTCCCCTTTGAATGATAGTCTTACAACCTCTTTCCATTTACCAGCCATAGTATTGTACCTCCGATCTTTTAAGAGATTCGATATCCCGAATATATACGATCTTTACTGCCATTTTGCTCAAAATAAACAGGTGAATCATTATTTCTTTTAGATAAGTATGTAGAAATTAAGCTATTTTGTCAATTCGTGGATATCAATTGGTTCGTGCAGAAGAAGCTCGGGGTCAGATCTTGAAATGACAGGTGCTTTCGCTCATTCACTATGATCCCCGCGGTTTAGAAGATGTACTCTATGTATTTAGACTAATTGCTCTTTTTTCTCCCATTTGGATATAGAATCGTCTCAAGTAACATGTCTACAAATCGCGCAAAGCGCATATGAATAATAGGGTCAGCCCTTGAATCAGGACAAACCAGCTATAGTTACTAGTTATTAGTGAACAGTTAATAGTGAATAGTTAATCAACAACCCCGCCGCAAGCGGGCGGGGTATGAGAGGGAAGAATATTATCTTTTCCCCCCTCACCCTAACCCTCTCCCCAGGGAGAGGGGATTAGCGGAAACCCCACCGCAAGCGGATGGGGTATTAAAAATCACAATAATTAGGATTATAATTTTTCCTTTGGATACAAAATCGCTTCAAGTATCCTGTCAACATCAATGCCCCGGCGCTGGGCCTCTATAACCAGCCTCAGGGTGTTCCTGGAAAGCATCATCCTCTCAAAGAAGATCCTCTTACGAAGCGATAGATCTTCCAGCTTTCTGTTACCCAGCACCTGCTGGACAGTCATTACCCCGCCGTCTATTTAAAGGGGTCACCCACGTCTACGCTTGACTCATGTGCGTCGCAGTTTTAATTCCCTCAATGCGTTTTCTCAATTACCGCACGCTTGCTTCTCAGCACACTGGAAAGCGTGGCTACTCCCTGGTCGGTAAAAAGACACAAGGGAGATACCGACGCCATCCTTCCCTTTTGAAATCACAATATGTTATCTCAAAGCATCGAATTCCTACACCTTTAACTGAAACATAAAGGCAGGTGGAAGCTGCATTGAGATAAGGGCAAAAAGCATAAAACCCCGCTCTCTATTTGAGAAACAGGGTTTTCGGCTTGCTAATCCATCTTCACCTCTTTCTTTAAGTCCTGTTGATTTCAAAAACAATAGAAATTGCCCTGCTATTAATTTTTGTGGACAATTTTGGGATAAAGAATGGTTTCCAACAATTTGTCTACATTGATTCCTCTTCTTTGGGCCTCAACAACTAAATTGATAGTTTTTCTTGAAAGGATCATTCTCGCAAAAAACATGCGTGGTCGTTCAGGGATGTCTTCAAGCCGGCGTCCGTCCAGGATCTCCTCCACGGTCATGATGCCGCCTTCAATAAACTTAGCCAGATAATAGGGGCTGATTCGTCTTTTGTAGCTGCCGTTCCCGTCCTTGTTTATCATTTCGGCCAGTCTGGCTGCATGAAACCCAAGGCTGGTGGCAATTGCTGAAAGCCGGCGTTTCTTGCGATATCCCCGCAAAATTTCCCTTACTTTTGGTGCAAATTCCTCAAGGGCATCGATATCATCCTGATCTTCAACATAATTATAATTATTTAATTCCATAATGGTTAATTAACTAAAATGGTGTAAAAATGTCAAATTAAAATTGCGTTAGATGTAAGAAAAAATGGAGCCCCACGGGTAAACCTGTGGTCCCATTGAAATACCCGTCTTCGTCTTCGCCTTCGGCTTCGCCGCGGTTATCCGCCTTACTTTGGGGGCGACATCGCGCCGAAGCCAAAAAATATTCGCATTCATCCACGGGCAAACCCGTGGTTTTCTGCGAAGGCGGATAAAAGGACCAGGGCCGGGGCACGGGGTCGGGGAGAGGGTGAACCGGGGAAGCGGGGATTATGAGTCGGAATTCCCTCACCCCGGCCCCTGAACCGGAATCTTTGAGAGATGAGACAAGGGCGGAGGCGGAGGTATTGGTTGCAAAATATACCGAGGGCATTGAGAAAGAAGAAAAGCCTCAGACGGCATGACAAGACAGTTTAAAAATCCGAACTTATATATTATCCATTGGAAGCACAATCTCTTTACTTATATGTGAAAAAGCCACCTTTGCATCGTAATCTACATCGGCAGGCAACAGTGGCGTTACATCACCTATAAATCCCGGGTGTTTCATCTTCGCTTCGATATTTTTCATATAATCGGATCCCTTTATCACATGCCCTTCAGCTTTCATGTATTCCTTGAAAACCTTCATGATTTTCAACGCATCGGCTCTTCCCTCCGTAAGACCATACCATAAATCAAAAAGATCTCGACCTTTCCTTCTCTGGTAAAGAGCCCTTACCTTTGTTGCAAGTAATTCCTCAAGGGCGAAGGTCGTGATCTCGCATTCACCCGCGAACCAGCGTGAATAAACATGAAAAGGTTGTTTGGTAAACCCCATAACCACGAAATGCTCTCGCGTATTGATCTCCACCTTCAGGCGCAAAGGCACGACCGGCGGACCCTCGGAATCCATCCTGTAAATCAACGTGACCGACCGCTCCTTTTGTATGCGCCGGGGTTCCCCAAGAAACACGTTCAGGACATCCTGCAACGCATCAAGGGTTCCTCCGATCGGTTTGGGCGCGATCTGGACCAGATCAATGTCTTCAGAATAGCGGCGCGCAGGGTTGAAGTGGAGCTTGTGTAAAGCTGTTCCTCCCCTGAAGGCCAGTTGCTCGGCTATTGAGGACTCCCGGAACATAACCGCCAGGGCCCTGCTAATAATCAGGTCCTGTTCGACCTGGGCATCGGAAACCCAGGGCGCTACCTGCCTCCATGCCACGATGTCCGCCTTCGGGATCATAAATCACCCTCAACATCGACGTTCACTATCAGCTTCCATCGTTCATTTTTTTCGTATCCCTTGTTCTGTATTGAGGGTTCCAATCTCGCAGGGAAGGGATTTTTCTCTGTCACCCATTTTGAAAGATTCCGGGTCAAATCCGGGAAACCGGCCCTTTCCAATAAAAATCCAAGACGCTGTGCGCAGGCAAGTTTTCCATCAGACTTCACGGCCTCTTCCAGCTTTTCAGGCTCCATCGCTTCACCTAATTCCTGCAACACCGTCAGCACCCTGTCCAGGCCCCCGATACGCCTGGCATAGCGTATTAGATCAAGGGAAGTAGCTTCAGGGGTGGAGACAGGGATATGGCCTGTCTGGACCTTAACCCGGGTTAGCGGCACATTTTCTATCCCTGACTTTGAAAAAAAAATGATATCAAGCCTGTTCTTTGATCTTATGTTACGCAATGGGCCGTTCGTTACCACATGAAATTGCTGGGGCTGTTGGTGGGCCGCTCCGTGAAACGCCGCCGCACTCATGAGTCCCACGTAAAAGGGTTGGCCGATATAGCTCATCAAGTCATCTATGAACCACTCGGCAGGCAGCATTCCCGTTACGGCATATTCAAAGGGTATGATGATAAAGAACCCCCCGTGGATGCGAACAATCCTTCGCTTTCTATCCAGACGTGCCGCCGCCTGTTTAAAGGCGGCTTCACTCCTTTGTAAGGCTTTTATGGCCTCTTCACGGGTAAAAAAGTAAAGCCCCTGTGATTGCCGTGATTCGATCCATGAGGATAAATCAGGTAAATCTGCCTGGCGCTTAGCCGCCATGGACGCCCCTCCTTAAGTTGATTTTTGCAAATTGAATCACAGAACAATCCTTTTTGCAAACAATTTCTTTCGCTTTCTAAAATGAAAAATGGGGTCAGCCCTTGAATCAGGACAAACGAACTTTAGGGTTAAAAAAAACAGCTCAGGGTTCTGGGTTATAAAGATATATTATTGAGATTTCTCTGACCATTGAGCAAATTGTTAATATTCTGTAATTATTATGTTTTTAAGGCCCATATCTAAAATCTTGGTTGAACGCCCGGATGAACCTAGACGGTTTATTCAGGCCTTGATCGGTCCTCGGCAAACAGGCAGGACCACGATCGCCCGCCAGATTATTTCCAAAACAGATATTGCTTCTCATTATGCATCGGCAGACGAGCCCGTGCTCAGGGACAGGGTGTGGATCGAACAGCAGTGGGAAATGGCCCGCCTCGGCTTGAATAGCAAAGACCCGAAGAAAGGCGGCATTCTGGTTCTGGATGAGGTTCAAAAAGTTACAGGCTGGTCGGAAACGGTCAAACGCCTCTGGGATGAAGATACCGCCCGAGGGCTACAGATGCACCTCATCATTTCAGGCTCTTCCCAGCTGCTCATGCAACAGGGTCTGACTGAAAGTCTTGCGGGACGTTTCGAGATCATCCCGATCACGCACTGGTCCTTCACTGAAATGCAGGACGCCTTTGGGTGGGATGTGGCTCGGTATCTCTATTTCGGGGGATACCCCAGGGCAGTCGGGCTGATCCAGGATCAGGAGAGATGGCGACGGTATATTATCGATTCCCTCATAGAAACCACCGTATCCGGGGATATTCTACTCATGAGAAGAGTGGACAGACCTGCTCTTCTCCGCCGTCTTTTCGGGTTGGGGTGTCTCTATTCAAGCCAGGTCCTTTCCTATCCGAAAATATTAGGGCAACTTCAGGACTCCGGGAATACCACGACCCTTGCTCATTATTTAAACCTGCTTGATGGTGCGGGACTTCTGATGGGACTTCAAAAGTATGCCGGGCAGAAAGTACGTCGAAGATCCTCAATTCCCAAACTGCTTGTACTCAATACAGGCCTGATGTCCGCTCTTTCAACATTATCGTTTGAAGAGGCGAAAAAGCACCCTGATTCCTGGGGGCATCTGGTGGAATCGTCAGTGGGTGCATCGCTTGCCAATGGTATTCGAGGCCGGTCTTTGGAATTGTCATACTGGTCAAGCCGAAACAGGGAAGTCGATTTTGTTCTCTCACGAGGCGATACCGTCATTGCCATAGAAGTGAAAAGCAGCCGAAAAAAAACGAGCCTTCCTGGAATGGAAGCATTTTCAAAGGAGTTTGCTGTAAATAAGAAGCTCCTGGTTGGATCTCATGGAATTCCGTTGGAAGATTTTTTTTGTGTTCCTGTCGAAGAATGGTTCAAACAATAAAATTGCTGCGCAATTTTATGTAATGCGGCTTAGCCGCTTTCAATTAAGGGGTAGCAGGAGAGGGAATAAGGTATGGCCAGGGGAGACCAATTGTAAATGGGGACGTCCGGAATCTAGAGTATTGGAGTGATAGTAAATCGTTAGCGCAGACCCCGGATAAAATCACCCACGGCAGCGACCCCTACCTGCTCAATGATCCGGATTGTCTGTGTCCCGATAATAGCGATATCCGCCTTTCCCCTTAAAAAATCGATATCCGCCTTCTCTTTAACCCCGAAACCAAGTGCAAGAGGCAGGGGTGTGGCGTTACGACACCGGACAAGATATGTTTCGAGATCTTTTGAAAAATCCGTATCCTGACCTGTGACCCCTTTCCTTGCAACACAGT
Organism: Deltaproteobacteria bacterium; assembly: GCA_019313825.1. GTDB lineage: Bacteria > Desulfobacterota > DSM-4660 > Desulfatiglandales > HGW-15 > JAFDAM01. Next base: position 3,336 of record JAFDAM010000046.1, on the reverse strand, counting down.
AGATAAAGCCCTTGCCAAAAGAAGCAAGATAACGCATTCGCTCCTGGGAAGTAGTAGGCGAAAACAGGAGTATGGGGCAAAGGGTATGCTCTTCCATTGCATCCAGATACTCCCGGCCCTCTTCCGGAGGTAGATCAGGGATAATAGCGCCTTGAAGATTGCAATTCGCCATAACAGAGATAAAATCATCCACGCCGTATTTGAACAGGATATTATAGTAGCTCATTATGAGAAAGGGGATATCAAAGGTATGAGTAACTTTTTCAGCAAGACTGAGGCAGTCCTCTACGGTTGCACCACATCTCAGGGCCGTCTGATTTGCCCTGAGGATCACGGGACCATCCGCGGTTGGTTCGGAAAAAGGGATCTGTAGCTCCATTAGATCCACACCCGCCTCCGCCATTGATTCTATGATCCTGAGACTCGCGTCAAAAGATGGGTATCCAAGGACGATATGGGTCATTAACAGTATGTCTTTTTTCTTTAATCTGTTTCGAAGATATGATTCAAGCACAATATTCCTCCGCTTTTTCCTTGATAAATTTCTGCCATTCCGGATCAGCGTACGCGTCGGCTATGGTGAAGATATCCTTGTCGCCTCTACCCGACTGATTGATCATGATTACATCGTCTTTGCCCATGTCAGGGGCCTCCTTGAACGCCTGGGCAAATGCATGGGCCGATTCCAGGGCCGGAACCAGACCCTCTTTCCTTAGTGCGAGGGAGAGGGCATCCATTACCTCCTGGTCTGTTGCGGACTCAAACCGCACCTTCCCCTCTTCCCGGAGAGAGGCAAGGATCGGTGAAACCCCGACGTAGTCCAGTCCCGCTGCCACGCTGTGGGTCTCTTGCATCTGTCCGTCGCTGTTTTGAAGAAAATATGTCTTATACCCCTGTGCCACGCCGATAGTGCCGTCTTTTGATGCCAGCCTCGACGCGTGATGACCTGTGTCCAACCCTTTGCCCCCTGCCTCAACGCCGACGAGTTCTACGGGGTCGTTAAAAAAACCGCTGAAGATCCCCACGGCATTTGAGCCGCCACCCACACAGGCATAGACGCGAGCGGGAAGCTTCCCCTCTTGTTCCAGGATCTGGCCGCGTGCCTCCTTGCCGATGATGGACTGAAAGTACGATACGATCTCAGGGAAAGGATGAGGGCCGCATACGGTTCCAAGGACATAGTGGGTATCATCCATATTGGTTACCCAGTCACGGAATGCCGCATTAATAGCGTCCTTTAATATCCTGGCGCCGTCTTTCACCGGGATTACTTCCGCTCCAAGGCGTTTCATCCAGAAGACATTGGGGCTCTGTCTTGCGATATCCACCTCTCCCATATAGATCGTGCACTTGAATCCGTATTTCGCGGCCATAGTGGCCGTAGCCACGCCATGTTGACCGGCTCCGGTCTCGGCAATGACGCGCGTCTTCCCCATTCGTTTAGTCAGGAGACCCTGACCCATGACATTGTTTACCTTATGAGCGCCTGTATGGTTCAGGTCTTCCCTCTTGATATAGATACGGGCTCCTCCAAAGTGCCTTGTAAAGTTTTCAGCAAAAGTGATGGGTGTGGGTCGACAGGAGTAGGTAGACATAATCTTAACATACTCCTCCCAGAAATCCGGATCGTCTTTGACCTCCTTAAATGCCTTAACAAGTTGATCAAAAGTGGAGACGAGGATCTCTGGTATATAGGCTCCTCCGAACTCTCCGTAATAACGTCGTTCAATCATTATGTAATTATCCTCCAGTATTTATTTTTTCTATCTTTTCAAACAGCTCTTTCAGAAGTGTATGACTCTTCTTACCCGGGCGTTCCTCCACTCCGCTGTTTACATCAACGGCATAGGGCCTTACGGTTGAGATGGCCCTTTCGATATTTGAGGGGTTGAGGCCTCCTGCCAGGATAACAGGTATTCCCATATCCTTTACCTTAACGGCCAGCTCCCAGTCAAATGTCTTTCCCGTGCCGCCAACCTTTCTCTTTGTGTAGGTATCAAGCACCAAACCCCTGACCTTTCCTTGATATTGTTCAATGGTCCGCAGGGTGGTTTCGTCCTTCATCCTCAGGGCCCTGGTCGCATATGGCATGAATTCCTGGCAAAAATCCGGAGATTCATCTCCATGAAGCTGGATCAGATCAAGACCACAGTAATAAATTATTTCCCTGATTGTGGCAGGTTCTTCGTTAACAAAGCATCCCATGGTCTTAACAAAAGGCGGAAGCGCACTGATTATTTCGCGCGCCTCATCCGGACTGATACGTCTGGGGCTGGGCGCAAAGATAAAACCCAGCACATCCGCCCCCAGCTCTACTGCAACGGATGCATCCTGAAGTTCTGTTATACCGCATACCTTTACTTTTACCATTTTCTATCCCCCTCTACCTTTATTTATTATTAAAGATTCCCGCAGCCACAAGCTCCCTGGTCTTTTTCATAAGGTCATCACTCATCATCAGGGCCGATCCTATCAGGACCGCATGGACACCCGTTCCTTTTAATAACTGGATATCCTTTACGTGCGCCATGCCGCTTTCACTGATAAGAGTACAGTTCTCCGGTGCCAAAGGTGCCAGATCAAGAGTGGTTTTGGTATTTACTTCAAAGCTGTCCAGATCGCGGTTATTGATCCCTATAATCTCGGCGCCACACTCAATGGCTTTTTCCATATCATCCCTGTCATGGACCTCGGTCAGTGGAGCAAGGCCCAATTCACGACAGAGATCCATCAGTTCCCCCAACTGCTGTAGCGATAATATTCGGGCGATAAGGAGGACGGCGTCAGCGCCATATAGTAATGCCTCCCGAACCTGTACCTCATCCATTATAAAATCCTTGCGCAGGATGGGCAAAGAGATCGCTTTTTTCATGCGCGGTAACTGGTTCAGATCTCCCCCGAAAAACTTTCTGTCAGTGAGAAAAGAGATGGCCGCTGCCCCGGCCTCCTCATATATTCGACCTATGGGAATGGGATCTGTCTTTTCGCGGATAAGGCCTGCTGAAGGGGAGACAAATTTTATCTCGGAGATCAGACTGATTTTTCCCTGTATTGACAGGGCGGCCTGGAAATCACGCGTTGATGGTATATCAATATCCGGGGCTGTCGGCATCACTTTTTTCAGCCTCGCCACTTCGTTCCTTTTTTCAACAAGTATCTCTTCTAACCGAGGATGCATCATGACCTCCCTATGAAACGTTTCGAACGTCACGTCCGCACTGTTGGGTAAATTCAACAAGCTTATCCAATTTTTCACGGGAGTTGCCGGAATCAATACTGTCATTTGCAATACTGACTCCCTCCTTCATATCACTGCAAAGTCCCATGGCAACAAAG
>JAFDAM010000005.1 GCA_019313825.1 Deltaproteobacteria bacterium | reverse complement strand
GTCACCCCTTGATTTCATACAAGATAAGTTTGCCCTTTTTCCCATCCTAATTACTTCCTAATTTTTGTCGCATTTTCTATTGCAAACAGTCGCAGAATTTATTGCGCCGGACAACGACCATTCAATACATCCAAAACAAGATTATCCTTAAGTGTTTCACACACGAAAAGAAAAAGGACTTAATTCCGCCATATAGCGGAACAAAGTCCTTGATGTAACTGGTGGGCCTGGGGGGATTCGAACTCCCGACCAATTGATTAAGAGTCAACTGCTCTGCCAGCTGAGCTACAGGCCCTTGTATCATTGAAAGCGCGCCCGGCAGGACTCGAACCTGCGACCTACGGGTTCGAAGCCCGGCGCTCTATCCAGCTGAGCTACGGGCGCAATCAACATGGAGATTTCTAACAAGGATTAGTTAGGTTGTCAATAATAATTACTCCCCCTGATTCACCATCAAGGCATCATCTATCCCGCTCCTATCGGGATTGCCTTCGATGGCTCCTCCCTGCGGCGTATGTGTAATGCGGCGTATGTGTAAAACCGCATAGGGCCCGCCACAATGACGGCGGGTAAACATAGAGCATGGAGCATAGAGTAAAACATAAAGACGCTATGCGCTATGCGCTTTGCGCGACTGAAAGGAGCTGACGCCTCAGTCGCAGTTCCCCCCGCACAAGTCAGCGGGATCTTCGATAGGCGCCTTACATCTAATCCCTTGCTGGTGCCCAGGGACAGACCAAAATCCTTTGTCCGCATTGATGATGTGGAAATTAGATGGTGGATTTGGGTGAGGGTAGCATATTAAAAGTCTATATATTAAAATGATTCCCACCTTAGTTATCACGAGATGCTGGAGATTGGTCTCTGGATATTAAAATAAAGCAATACATTATTATCCAGCATCCCCGCAAAGCGGGATCTACGCTTTGCTGCGACAAGCATCAAACAGCCAGTATCACTTCATCCCAAGCAATTGAGGAAAATACTCTCCCACGCGTCGTTTTGAGTCAGAGCTTTGCCCGTACCTCTTTAACCCGTTCATGTAAAAGGAAGAGGATCTCAAGCTCGATTCCTTCCTTCTCCCGAAGCATCGCAAGCTTTGTTGGATCAAATTTTTCCGTTATCTTACTGCAGATATAGTTTACGCAGATGACATGACGTGCCAGAAGCAGGCAGCCTCCCTGTCCCAGGAAATAGCAACTCAGGGTATCATGCCTCTGTTCGGGAAGTTTTCGGTCCAGCAGGAGGTTGATCAGAAGAAGGATACCGTTGTATCTGTCTTCCAGGCCTTCTCCGCAGCATGAACCTCCTTCTCTCTCTTCACAGTCCTTACATTCATTCACCACGCCCGTCCTGTCCATCTCTCCATGGGAGACGAGCGCGGCCTCTCTATACCTTATCAAAAGATCTGCGATCTTTTCATCCCCAAGGAGCTGAGCCTTCATTGCCTGATAGCAGTTTTCAGCCCAGACAACCTTCTCTTGGATCGGGCTATCAATGGAGATCTCTTTGAAAGTCATATGCCGCCTTAATCAATTTATACCAGCAGATTCTTTTTTAGGAGCCCTCTTTTTCTCCTTTCAAGAGACCCCCTCGGACCATTCTTCCACAGGATTATAGCTGACCAATAACAATTTTATAAATCCATACTGTTTTTTTAGCAAGTTTCAAGAGTTAAATACTATGTTCAGAAAATTTCCGATATGAACACACATTTACTCAAGTGTTTGCATTTAGTGGAATTTTTAAATTTTTTTCCTTGACAAATCCTGAATTTTCGATAGAATGTGTCAAAAAGTGAAATAAAGTGGCATAAAGTGGCAGGTAATCTTACTCATGTTTAGAGGACGTTCAAAGCATACCCTTGATGAAAAGGGGCGGTTAGCCATTCCGGCACGTTTCAAGGAGACCTTGAAAATAAAGGGTCAAAACTGCCTTGTGGTAACCAACTATCTCCAATGTCTATGGGCATTTTCCCAGGATGATTGGAGAATGATTGAGGAGAAGGCCGCCAGTCTATCCCTGATGGATAATGCTGTCAATACATATCGCCGCTATTTTATCTCAGGCGCGCAGGAATGCTCCCTGAAGCAGGGCAGGATCACAATTCCTCCTGATCTGAGAGAGATCGCGGGATTAAAAAAAGATATAGTACTCGTCGGAGAGTTAAAACTGTTTGAGATTTGGGACAGGGAGAAATGGGAAGAGGAATTCCTCAGGGCCAAGGATAGTTTTCCGGAAGCCAGTCAGTCCCTCTCCGAACTGGGTATCTAAATGAGTAAAACCCTGGATTACCCTCATAAACCGGTAATGGTTAATGAGGTCATAAGATTCCTTGTTACGGTCTCCGAAGGCGTCTACGTTGATGCAACGGTTGGAAGCGGGGGACACAGCGAAGCGATTGGAAAGGAGATATCTTCAAAAGGGCGTTTGATCTGTCTGGACAGGGACCCGGAAGCTGTCAGGCTTTCCAGGGAACGATTAAGCCACCTTGGAGAGAGGGTCACACTGATCAACGCGAACTATGCTGAATTGAGCGAGATCCTTGAGGGTCTGGGAATCGAGAAAGTCAACGGTATTCTCTTGGATCTGGGATTTTCCTCTTATCAGATCGAGCAATCAGGAAGGGGATTCAGCTTTAACAGGGATGAACCGCTGGACATGAGGATGGACCCCGGTGATGAGGTAACCGCTCAACAGATGATAAACAACCTTTCGGCAAATGAGATTAAAAGAATATTAAGGGATTATGGCGAAGAGAAGAGGGCCGGAATAATATCGAGATCGATCGAGAGGGAACGTAAAAAAGGGCCTATTACCTCCTCCCTCCAACTCGCGGAACTGGTTAGATCGGTAATCCCCTCTTCTTACCGTCCCGGAGTCATAGATCCGGCTACCCGTACATTTCAGGCCCTGAGAATCGCGGTAAACAGAGAAACAGAAAACATAAAGATCTTTTTAGATAAAGTCCCGCCCCTTTTTGCCAAGGGGGGAAGGTTGGTTTTTTTATCCTATCATTCCCTTGAAGACAGAATGGTTAAACAGAAAATGGCAGGCTGGGAAAAGGGGTGCACCTGCCCTCCGGATTTTCCCGAATGCGCCTGCGGAAAGACACCCCTTTTCAAGCGTGTAAACAGGAAAGGGATCAGGCCGGACAAGGGAGAGACAAAGGACAATCCAAGGGCTCGCAGCGCAATGCTGAGGGCATCAGAAAGGATATAAAATGGTAAGGCCGATAAGACCATCAGAGGTTGAGAGAAAACGAAATGCCCGGACAGGGATCAGAATAAATAACTCCAGGGTCAAGAGGAGAAACAGTTTCTACTTTTCCCATCGCCAGATCATCCTCATAACCATCATGCTTTTTATCTTTCTCGGTAGCGGTATCAGCTATGTCTGGTCTAACTTTGAAGAAACCCAAATAGGTTTCAACTTGAGTCGTTTACAGCAGCAGGAGTTAAAGCTCAAAGAGCTCAATCAGAAGCTGAAGCTTGAGCTTGCTACACTAAAATCTCCACAGAGCCTGGAAGAGGCCGCACGACGTTTGGGCCTCAGGGAAGCATTACCTAAGCAGATTATTATCTTGCCATGAAGGTGCAGGACAAAAAATGGATCAGGTTTCGAATCTATCTTGTGGCTGCTTTTTTCCTGATTGGACTGGGAATTATCCTGTCAAGAGACTTCCAGCTTCAGGTCCTCCAGAGAGATAGATTAGAGGCCATAGCCCGCGCCAGTTACAAGGGGGAGATAAAAATTCCTCCCAAACGGGGTACTATCTATGACAGGGAAAGGCATGAACTATCAGTCAGCATTGAGGTGGGCTCAATCTATGCGCACCCCAACCTTGTAAAGAATAAGGCTCAGACAGCTGACCATTTAGCCCTAAACCTGAATGAAAAACAGAGCCGTATTCTGCCTCTCCTTAATAAGAAAAGCTCCTTTGTATGGATAAAAAGAAGGGTATCACCTGAAAAAGTCAGACAGATTAAGTCATTGGGACTGGAAGGGATTGGGTTTACCACGGAGACCAGGCGGTATTATCCGGGAAGGGAGATAGCCTCAAATCTGTTAGGGTTTTCAGGCGTAGACAACCAGGGCCTTGAGGGCCTTGAAAAGAGGTATGACGGGCTTTTGAAGGGACCTCAACACACCCTTGTCCAGATGCGTGACGCGCTGGGACGCCCTTTTTATATCAGCAGGCCGACCAGTCAAAATCTCGATATGCACAATCTTGTCCTGACCATCGACAAGGATATCCAGTATAAGGCCCAGCAGGCCCTTGATGCGGCGGTAAAGAAGGCAAAGGCGAAGAGCGGACAGTGTCTGATCATGGACCCTGAGACAGGAGAGATCCTGGCCATGGCCGTTGTTCCCACCTTCAACCCCAACATATTCGGGCAATATCGTCCTTATCAATGGAGAAACCGCACGATTACGGACTGTTATGAACCAGGATCTACCATCAAGATCTTTCTTCTGGCCGCGGCCCTTGAGCAAAGTACCGTATCTCCCAATACGAGGTTTTACTGTGAAAAGGGGGAATACCAGGTGGCAAATCATGTAATACATGACACCAAAAAATACGGCTCTTTGCCTGTCAAAGACATCATCGTCCTGTCAAGCAATATCGGCGCTGTTAAGATCGGTCAGGAGCTAGGTTACAAGAAATTCAGTGAATATCTGAAAAGATTCGGGTTTGGAAGCAAGACAGGCATAGACCTGATAGGAGAGCGGAGAGGATTTGTCAGGCCCGTAAATAAGGCCAGGCAGATCGACCGGGCCACGATCTTTTTTGGCCAGGGCATATCATCGACCTCCCTGCAGATCGCAACGGCAATGGCTTCGATCGCCAACGGGGGCAAGCTGATGAGGCCGTTTGTTGTAAAGGAGATCACAGACCAATCCGGTCTTGTGGTGAAAAAGAACCACCCCCATATGATCAGGAGGGTATTGTCCACTGAGACAACAAGGAAAGTATCGAAGATATTGGAAGGTGTCGTCAGTGACAGGGGAACAGCACCCCTGGCAGCCATAACAGGATACAGTGTTGCCGGCAAGACAGGGACCTCCCAGAAGGTCGACCCCTTAACAAGGAAGTATTCCGATAAAGATTACGTGGCCATCTTTGTCGGTTTTGTGCCCGCGAACAGGCCCAGACTGGTGATTCTGGTCATGATAGATGAGCCGAAAGGGAACACATACGGCGGACTGGTGGCTGGTCCTGTTTTTCGGGAAGTGGGCGCATGGACCCTTAATAACCTGCGGGTTTATCCGCAATTGAGATTGGCCGCCACAGAAGAAAGATTGGAGACAGATGATATTGAAGGCCCAAAATTTGACCCCGGACTGAGACCGGAGACAGAGAACAACGGTCTGCTGCCCGATTTCAGGGGTCAGAGTATGCGGGAGGTCCTGAGATGGGGCAGTTCTCAGGGTCTAAAGGTGTTGCTTGAAGGAAGCGGCCTGGCTGTTAAACAGGACCCAGGGCCCGGTTCTTCTCTGAAAAAGATGACCTCGGTAAAGGTCAGTTTCAGACCGCCCGCCTAGGGGAAACACTAATGAAGCTGGGCCGGTTAATAAAAGGGTTTCTTAAATATGATCTGAACGGAGACCCGGAACTTGAGATCAAAGGGTTGAGCTACGACTCACGCAGGATCACGCCCGGATACCTGTTTGTGGCCATAAAGGGGCATAATCAAAACGGTCACGATTATGTACAGGATGCGATTAAAAATGGGGCCGTGGCGCTAATTGCCGAAGATTTTAAAGGACCTTTGGGAGATATTTCAAAGATAAAGGTCCCTGATTCAAGAGAGGCCCTGTCAAGACTCGCGACCCGATTCTATGAAAACCCGTGCCGAACGATGGATATTATCGGGATTACGGGCACAAACGGAAAGACAACAACAAGCTATCTGCTTGAGTCGATGATCTCAGCCACAGGTGCCAGGCCGGGAGTAATAGGGACCATCAACTACCGTTTTTCGGGCAAGACCGTTCCCGCTCAGGTCACAACGCCTGAATCACTTGATCTCATGCGGCTTATGAGGGAGATGGCGGATGAAGGAGTAACCCATGTGGTCATGGAGGTCTCCTCTCATGCGCTTGATCAGAGGAGAACACTGGGTTGTCCGTTCAGGGCGGCGATATTTACTAATTTTTCCAGGGACCACCTGGATTACCACAATACCATGGAGGAATATTTTCAGGCAAAGAGCCTCCTGTTTCGTGGGCTGAAAAAGGGCGGACCGGATGAAAAGAGTGTCGCCATTATTAATGCGGATGACCCCAAAGGAGAAGAACTGGTGGCCCTTACCAGGGCGGACGTGGTGACTTACGGCCTTGGACTTAAATCACAGGTAAAAGCTGATTTCATATCACTGGACAAGACCGGACTGAGGGCAAGGCTTGTAACCCCAAAGGGAAAGAGAGAGATACAGTCATCTCTTTTAGGGAGGATAAACATCTACAATATCCTGGCTGCCACGGCTACGGCCATATCATTGGATATGGATCTCGATGCAGTGGTTGAAGGGATAGAACGACTAAAAGTGATCCCCGGCAGGCTGGAATTGGTGCAAAACCGACGAGGGCTGACAGTGGTGGTTGACTATGCCCACACTCCTGATGCCCTCCAGAAGGCATTGGAGACGCTTGGCCCTCTGACAGAGGGGAGATTGATAACGGTCTTCGGGTGCGGCGGCGACAGGGATAAGGGAAAGAGAGATAAAATGGGGCTCGTGGCGGGACAGCAAAGCGACATCGCCTTTATTACGTCAGACAATCCACGCACCGAAGATCCTGAATCCATTGTCGCCCAGATAGAAAAAGGGGTTCAACAATCCGGCATGACAAAGGAGAAATGGACAAATGGTGCCGAGGTCGCAGGACCCGGATATTGCATAGAAGTGGACCGACGGAGGGCCATCCAAAAGGCCATAGCGATTGCGGATGAGAAAGATCTTGTCCTGATTGCAGGCAAAGGTCACGAGGACTACCAGATAATCGGTACTGAGAAGCGGCATTTTGATGACAGAAAAGAGGTTGCCTTGGCAACAAACTGATCAAAGATCAATGACAAATGCTTAATGCTCAAGGTTCAATGTCGATGACAACTAAATGGGGCGAAATAACCGCGGGGGAGATCGTTTCTCCAATGCAGGGAGAACTGATCTCCGGGCATGCAGGGTCGATTCTCTCAGGCCTCAGCACTGATTCAAGGGAGATAACCCCGGGCCAGATCTTCCTGGCCCTCAAGGGCGAGAGATTTGACGGCCATGATTTTGTGGAAAAGGCTGTTAAGCAAGGGGCTTCCGGCATAGTAATAGAGAAGGACCGGGTATCTGAGGTGTCGGCAGACAGCGGCCTCGTTACAATTGCCGTAACAGACACTCTAAAGGCACTCGGCGATCTTGCGGCATGGTGGAGAAAACAGCACGACGTCCGGGTTGCGGCCATCACGGGAAGCGCGGGAAAAACAACCACCAAAGAGATGACCGCGGACATCCTGGGTATCGGAGCCAGGACCCTGAAGAACAGAGGGAACCTAAACAACCTGATCGGTCTGCCCCTCACCCTGTTACGGCTTGAAGAGGGAGATCGCAGGGCGGTTCTGGAGATGGGCATGAATGTTCCGGGTGAGATCGGTCGACTGACAGAGATAGCTGACCCGGATATTGGCCTTATTACTAACGTGGCAAGGGCCCATCTGGAAGGCCTGGGTGACATTATGAGCGTGGCCAGGGCAAAGACGGAACTCGTGGAAAAGATATCTTCAGAGGGTCAGGTAATCTTAAATGGTGAAGATGAACTTCTGATGAAAACGGCGTCGCGGTTCCGCAAAAAGACAGTTACCTATGGGATCAGATCAGGCAATGAGATTAGGGCCGAAAAAATTCAGAACCTTGGAGATAAAGGGCTCTCCTTTGAGCTTCAATACCATGGAAACTCGGTCCCGATCAAACTCCGGGTCCCTGGATCTCAGAATCTCTTTAATGCCCTGGCCGCATCAGCCATTGCCATCTGCATGAAAGAGCCCTTCGACCACATATCCAAAGGGCTTAGAGGTTTTAAAGGGATAAAGGGCAGATTTATGCTTATCCATCTGCCGGGAGATATTACCATCGTGGATGATACTTACAACTCAAACCCATCGTCTCTCAAGGCAGCCATTGATTCGATAAGGGAACTGGCTGCCCATGGAAGGAGGGTGATCATAGGATTAGGAGAGATGCTGGAGCTTGGTAATGAAACGGTTTCCGCGCACCTTGAGGCGGGAGGCATGGTGGCGGAACTTGGCGCATCCTATCTGTTTTCCATGGGGGACCATTCCAGGGAGATGGTAACAGGCGCATTGGATAAGGGATTTCCAACAGGCAGGGCCATAGTGGTCGAATCTCATGACGAGATGAAGCAAAGAATAACGGATGTCATGAAAGACGGTGACCTGATTCTCTTAAAGGGCTCCCGAAAGATGGGCCTTGAACGGGTATCCGAAGGCCTGAAGGAGAGATGGTCAGGGGAGGGTTAACATGCCAAGATTAAAAGAAATCATGGTGGTAGATGATGAGGCAGGTATAAGAAATCTTCTGAGTGATGTTCTGACAGCCGAGGGTTTTAAGGTCACATTGGCCAAGAACGGCAAGGACTCTCTAAAACAGATGAAAAATCGTCGCTTTGATCTGCTGATCACGGACATCAATATGCCGGGCCTTGATGGGATTGATCTCTTGAGAAAGATTGAAGATGGCTGGTCGAAAGGAGAGGGTCATTATCATGACAGGGAAACCTTTTAATCAGAAGACTCTTAAAAAGGAGATTCCTCCCGTGTATTCCCAGCTGAACAAGCCGTTTCATATAAACAAATTCTTAGAGGCGGTCTCTTCAGCCCTTGCCCCGCACCAGAAGAAGAAAAGGGCAGCGATCGGGTCACCCAGGAAGGGTAGAATTATAAATGCTTTATAAAATAATCTATTTCTTTCATTCAGATTATTCATGGCTGAATGTCTTTCGATACATAACATTCAGGACAATCCTCTCCGCCCTGTCCTCCCTTGTCGTGGTCTTCATTTTTGGCGGTTGGGCAATCAACAGGCTCCGCGCCATGCAGATGCGGCAGTATATCCGAGAAGACGGGCCACCCAACCACAAAGATAAGGCGGGCACGCCCACAATGGGCGGTTGTCTTATCCTGCCGATCATAATGGTAACTGTATTTCTGTGGGCAGAGCTTACTAATATCTACGTCTGGCTGACCATCTTCGTAATCTTTTGTTTCGGGGTCATCGGTTTTGTTGATGATTACCTGAAAATGCTTCGTAAAAACAGCCGCGGCCTGAGTGCCAAGGCCAAGTTTTTGCTTCAGATAGCTGTCGCACTCGTTGCGGCAATTACCCTTTACTACTACCCCGGTTATGATTCGCGTCTGAATCTCCCTTTCTTAAAGACCGTTACTCCTGATCTCGGGTTGTGGTACATCCCACTGGCCATTTTTATTATTGTCGGCTCCTCCAATGCAGTGAATCTTACCGACGGACTGGATGGGTTGGCCATAGGACCGATAATTATAGCCTTTACCAGCTATCTTGTATTCTCCTATCTGGCCGGAAATATAAAGACTGCATCATATCTTCAGATCCCTTATGTCGCAGGAACCGGGGAGCTGTCCATACTGTGCGGCGCAATTGTAGGGGCCGGTCTAGGCTTCCTATGGTACAACACCCATCCTGCTGAAGTCTTTATGGGCGACGTAGGGTCCCTGCCGTTAGGCGCTGTCCTGGGAACAGTGGCAGTGATAACCAAGCAGGAACTGGTCCTTATCCTGGTAGGTGGACTATTCGTATTTGAGGCGCTCTCGGTTATCTTCCAGGTAGTCTATTTTAAGGTGACCGGAGGGCAAAGGATCTTTCGCATGGCACCCATCCATCATCATTTTGAATTGAAGGGGTGGCCCGAAAGCAAGGTAACTGTTCGTTTCTGGATCATAGCAATTATTCTCGCACTGTTATCCATTAGCACTCTCAAGTTAAGATGATATCACAGGGGGGACAGATTATGAAATCCTACAATTCATGGATTCAACACATTGCCAATCCTTTGCATGTCTACTGTCGCTTGGTTGACTTTGGAATGAGCACGAGATTCTCAAGGAGGCTGAGTACCATCTATGAAAGGTGTTTTTATCATCTTTTAATAAGAGATCTGAAACAGCATGGAATTCGTCAGTAAAAGCGTCCTGGTAGTCGGCTTGGGGAGATCAGGGCTGTCAGCCGCACGCTGGCTGTCCAGCCAGGGCGCTGAGGTTACTATTGGCGACATCAAGGCAGAAGCAGAACTTAATCAGGACTTATTGAACGAATCACGGGAATTAGGGATCAAACTTGAAGTGGGAGGACACAGGGAAGAGACATTTTTAAACTCGGACATGATAATAGTTAGTCCCGGTGTCCCTCTCGACATAGGGCATTTAAAGGCTGCCAGAGAAACTGGGGTTCCGGTCCTGGGCGAAATGGAACTGGCCATGCGTCTGGTTGACACACCTCTGGTGGCCGTGACCGGGACCAACGGGAAATCAACCGCCGTAAGCCTGCTGGGGGCCATGATAAAGGGATCAGGGGCAAAGGTCTTTGTTGGCGGTAATATCGGGACACCGCTTATGGATTATGCTGCCACGGAACAGGATGCGGACTACGCAGTGGTGGAGGTAAGCAGTTTCCAACTGGACAGTATGGAAAGGTTCTGCCCGAAGGTCGCGCTTTTACTGAATATATCTCCCGACCACCTGGACAGATATCCCGATTATGAGGCCTATGTCCAATCCAAACTGAGGATATTTCAGGATCAGGGCCCGGGCCAGTATGCCATTTTAAACGATGATGATGAAAGGCTGGCCCGATTCCGGCCGGAAGGACCGGAATCTGTTCTTCGCTACGGCATAGAAAAAAGAGATAACCTTCATGCCTACATGGAAAGGAACAGGCTGGTCGCTTGTCTGCCCGGGAAGGAATCTCATGATCTTGATATCCGAAAATTTGAACCGCCGGGTACGCATAACTTGGAGAACCTTATGAGCGTGGTCCTTGCGGGACTGGCCCTGGATCTTGCGCCGAACACGATACAGGATGCCATGAACAGCTTTAAGGGCCTGCCCCACCGTACGGAACTGGTCGGGAATATCAGCGGGGTGGACTTTTTCAATGACTCCAAGGCCACCAATGTGGATGCCGCGGTACGGTCTATCGCAAGCTTTAACAGACCGTTGATTCTTATTGCCGGCGGTCGCCACAAGGGGGGAGACTATTCGCCGCTTGTCACGGCCTCAAAGGAAAAGGTGAAAAAGGTGATCCTGTTGGGTGAAGCCGGAGATCTTATTGCAGAATCCTTTAAAGGGATTATCCCCTTTGCATTGGCTGAGGATATGGAAGATGCCGTATCTCAGGCCTTTTCTTCGGCCGAGTCAAACGATGGTGTCCTGCTGGCACCGGCATGCTCCAGCTTTGATATGTTTATAGATTACGCGGACAGGGGAAGGATATTCACGGAACTGGTGGAAAGGCTCAATAATGGCACATAGTAAGCAAGGGCTGGCTGGGTACGACTATCTTATCCTCATTCCAACTATCCTGTTGTTGGGATTTGGATTGGTGGCCATTTACAGCTCCAGCTCCTTTCTTGCGGCACACAAACTGGGTGACGGCTACTTCTACCTGAAGAGGCAGGCGTTTTTTTGCCTCATGGGTCTCTGTCTTTTGATAATCGCAAAAAATATCCCGGCCACCCTATACAGCAAGATCGTCTATCCTCTCCTTTTCATCAGCTTTGCCCTCCTGGTGGCGATCTATATCCCCGGACTGGGCAAAAAGGTTGGAGGAGCATACCGCTGGTTGAGGGTTCCGGGCTTTGCTATTCAGCCTTCAGAGCTTGCAAAGTTGACCCTGGCCATATACATCGCCTACTCCATGTCGAAAAAGGGCCCGAATATGAGCAATTTTTCAAAGGGTCTTTTGCCCCATCTGGTTGTAGCGGGTGCGTTTATAACACTGATCCTGCTTCAGCCTGATCTGGGGACCGCGGTAATAATCGGCTGCTGGCTTATGATACTCCTCTTCGTTGGGGGACTCAATCTCATCCAGATTTTTATAATGGTGGTTATGGCAACGCCCATGGTCCTGTGGTTAATCTGGCATGCGGATTACAGGTTAAAGAGGTGGTGGGCCTTTCTTAAGCCCTGGGACGATCCCCAGGGACTGGGCTTTCAGATCATCCATTCCTTTCTGGCCTTTGGTTCCGGAGGAATCTTTGGTGTGGGTCTTGGGAACAGCAAGCAGAAACTCCTGTATCTGCCCGAGCCCCATACCGATTTCATCCTTTCCATTGTGGCTGAGGAACTGGGGCTGTTAGGGATGTTCACAATAATCATCCTCTTCGCCATCTTGATCATGCGGGGCATAAAGATAGCTCTTGATGCTAGTGATCTGTACAGCAGTTATCTTGCCCTTGGCATAAGCACAATGATCGGACTCCAGGTGATTATAAACATGGGTGTTGTAATGGGCCTCCTGCCTACCAAGGGATTGACACTGCCCCTGCTCAGTTATGGCGGTTCATCCCTGATAGTCACTCTTTTGGGCATAGGGATACTCTTGAGTATCTCGGCGAGGAGGTAGATGAAAGAAAGGCGCAGGGCGCATAGAGCATAGCGCATAGCGGTTAGCTCATAGCTGATAGCATGATACATCAGGAATATAGGATTAAGGATTAAAGGATTAAAGGATTAAGGATTAGAGGACTAGAGATCAGAGCCTCAGACATCGGAGGTCAGAGATCAGTATCAAAACCAGAGATCAGAGCGCAGAGGGCAGAGCGCATAGAAATAGTTTTTAAGCCTTATATCGGAATTTAGGATTAAAAAAGGAGGCTATGCCTGTTTTTGAAAGGCCATATCTCAAAAGAGATTCCACCGGACATTACAGCAACCCAATATTTGGGATTTATGCCTTTGAGCCCTCAGGAATCTGCAATGAGTTCGGCAAAGCCCAAATATTGGGTCGCGAGCTACTCAGAGAATAGATATGGCCTTGAAAAAATGGGCATGGCCGGATCTCAAATATAGCTGGCGCAGGATGACAAGGTTTCAGGAATCTAAATGAAAGGACTTATGGCACAGCACCAGGGTTCTGAAGATAAAGACCCGGATGAACCAAGGGTAATCATTGCCGGCGGCGGCACAGGCGGACACCTCTTTCCGGGATTGGCCATCGCAAACGAGGTTGCAAAGAGACACGCGAGATCAGAGATACTCTTTATCACGGGCCATCGAAAGATCGAATCCGACATCCTGACCCGTTCCGGATTTCATCAGGTGGCCATCAGCGTGGAAGGCATAAAGGGCCGCGGCTGGAAAAGGGGGATCATAGCAATATTGAGACTGCCGTACAGTCTTTTGCAGTCTATTTGGATCATAAGGAGATTATCACCACATCTGGTGCTCGGTGTAGGAGGATATTCTTCAGGGCCGGCCTGCCTGGCGGCCAGGATAATGGGTATACCGACGGCCGTTCATGAGCAAAACTCCTTCCCGGGATTAACAAACCGGTTGCTGTGCAGGATCGTGGACAGGGTCTTTATCTCATTCGAGGAGAGCCGGGATCATTTTCCCGGCGGAACTATCTATTTAACCGGGAACCCGATACGCAGGGAGATCCTTGAGAAAAGGGAACACTTAGAAAAAATTGATAAGAGATTCACCATCCTTGTCATGGGAGGAAGTCAGGGAGCAAGCGCAATAAACAGGGCATTTGTGTCGGCATTGGAGATATTAAAGGACAAGGGGAAAGATCCGCATGTTATTCATCAAACCGGCAACACGGATTTCGCCCGGGTTGCGGAGGAATACCGGCGCAGGGGACTCCAGGGGGATATCATCCCCTTTATCAAGGAGATGCCCAGAGCCTATCAGCAGGCCGATATTGTCGTGAGCAGGGCCGGAGCCACTACTGTCGCCGAACTGGCCGGTCTGGGAATGCCTTCAGTCCTGATACCTTACCCCTATGCGGCGAACAGGCACCAGGACACCAATGCGCGGATACTGGTCAAGGTTGGGGGCGCGGAGATGGTTCTTCAAGATGATCTAAGCGCTGATGGGCTTGCGGAACTCCTGATGAGATATATGGATGACAGGGCTGCCCTGAAAAGGATGGGAGAGCAGGCGCTGAGAGTGGGGAGGCCTGACGCAGTAAAAGTAATCGTGGATCAATTGGAAGATATGGCGGGACTGAATAGTGAACAGTGAATAGTGAATGGTGAATAGAAAACAGATAGCAGGTAACCGATAACTGATAACTGATAACCGGCAACTTTTAACTGATAACTAACAACAAAAGCATGACTTCTTTCGGCAAGGTAAAACATATCCACTTCGTGGGCATAGGAGGCATCGGCATGAGCGGGATCGCCGAACTCCTGCTTAACCTCGGCTATAGGGTAAGTGGTTCTGATATCAAGAAATCACAGGTTACAAGCAAGCTCGCCGATCTCGGGGGCAAGGTCTTTCCCCGCCACAGGAAGGAGAATATTGAAGGGGCTGACGTGGTGGTCTACTCATCTGCCGTGCCTAATGACAACCCGGAGATAATGGAGGCTAGGGACAGATACATCCCCGTGATCCCCAGGGCCGAGATGTTAGCGGAACTGATGAGACTCAAATACGGAGTGGCTGTGGCAGGAGCGCACGGTAAGACCACTACCACCTCCATGATTGCCGCTATCTTGACTGCCGGAAAGCTTGATCCCACAGTGGTTATAGGGGGAAGGCTTGATATATGGGGAGGATCTAATGCCAAACTGGGCCAGGGCGATATCCTGGTAGCGGAGTCGGATGAGAGCGACGGCTCTTTCATGGCCCTTTCCCCAACCATCGCGGTGGTGACCAACATCGACCTTGAACATGTTGACTTCTATGAAGATATGAATGCCATTCGATCCACATTTACAGACTTCATAAACAAGATCCCCTTCTATGGGACAGCCATATTGTGCATGGACAATGAAGAGATCCAGAACATCATTCCCCGGTTAAAAAAGAGATATATCACATACGGCATGTCCTCACAGGCGGATATCAGGGCAAGGGATATTAACGGTAGCAGATATGAGGCCGACTTCGAGGTCACCTTTCATAACAGGTCATTGGGTCGTGTGGTTGTGGCTATGCCGGGCATTCATAATGTCCTTAACGCCCTTGCGGCCATATCAGTGGGTATCGAGCTTGAGATAGGGATGGAGGATATCAGAAGGGGCCTGAAGAACCTGGGAGGTCTGGAGAGACGCTTCCAGATAAAAGGTGAAAAGGGCGGGGTCCTGGTTATCGATGATTACGGGCACCATCCCACGGAGATCTCGGCCGTCCTTGAAACGGCAAAGAAATGCTGGCCGAAAAAACGGCTGGTAGTCGTATTTCAGCCTCACAGATACACCCGTACCAAGGCGTTGTTTGAACGCTTTGTTATATGTTTTAACCAGGCCGACATACTCATTGTCGCGCCCATATACCCGGCAGGAGAGGAACCAATTGAAGGAGTGGATGCGGAATGGCTTTTTAAGGGGATAAGAGGACATGGCCACAGGGAGGTAATGCTGTGCCGTAAGCGCGAAAAGGTCCTTTCCCTCCTTGCCGATATTGTCAAACCAGGGGATATGGTAATGACCCTTGGCGCGGGAGATATCCACCGAGTGGGTGATGAGCTTCTGGAGAAGCTTTAGGAGGAGCTGACAGCTCATAGCTAATAGTGAAGACAAAACGCCTTTTCATACTATGAGCTTTGAGCAATCAGCTGTAAGCGGAAATGGACCAAAGACAGCGAGACGGATTATTTAAGATAGCCCCTGAAGACATTCGGTTCGACTGCTCAATGGACCGGCACACCACGTTTCGCGTAGGGGGCAAGGCAGAGGCCGTCTGCTTCCCAGGGGAATTAGGCCATCTCCGACAGATGGTCTCATACCTTGGTGCGGAGAATATCCCCCACCTGATTGCCGGGAAGGGCAGCAATCTACTGGTAAGAGACGGCGGATATAGAGGAGTCGTTATTATCCTGCGGGGGAAACTGGCCGCCGTTGAGAAGGATACCGGGGATGATAAGACAGTGCTGGCCGGGGGAGGACTGACTATCGGCGATCTCCTGTCATATTGCAGCCATAATGGTCTGACCGGGTTGGAGTTCCTTGCCGGAATACCGGGCACTGTAGGCGGAGCAGTTGCCATGAACGCGGGGGCCTTTGGAAAAGAAATAGGGAGTATGGTCCAAAGGATCGAGGTATTAACCGGCCAAGGAGTACTAACCACAATGGATCGTTCAGAGCTCAAATTCTCTTACAGGGATCTGTCCCTTGGAAAAGGAGTCGTGATTCTCAGTGCCGGGTTTGAATTGAATAAGGAAAAACCGGAGATCATCTCAGGGAGAATAGCGGATTATCTGAAAAGCCGACAAGAGACACAGCCGCTTGAATATCCTAACGGCGGGTCTGTCTTTAAGAACCCGCCAGGAGATTATGCGGGGAGGCTTATAGAACGGGCAGGGTTGAAAGGAAAAAGGATAGGGGGCGCATTGATATCCCCAAAGCACGCGAATTTTATTGTGAATACGGGTGGAGCCAAAGCGCAGGATATCCTGGCCCTCATGGTTCTGGCCCGTGAGAAAGTAAGGGAAGAGACAGGTATTGAGCTCGATCCGGAGATAAGAGTAGTAGGCATATAAGCGGGACGGGCCAAGCGGAGCCAAGTTCGTTGATGAAGAGAAAATCGATCTTAAATAAACAGGTGGTCAAGAGGAAGAGGGAAAAGAACTCTTCAAAGGTGTGGAGGTTTATTCGCCGGGTCTGCTCCTTCTCTTTCAAGCTCTCCCTCCTGCTGATTGGTCTGGCCGCTCTGAGCATGTTGTTTCTGTCTCTCTATCAATATCTGCTTACGTCTCCCCACATCAGACTTGAACAGGTTATTGTGACAGGTGTTGATGAAGGATTAAAGCGTGAGCTTCATGAGATATCGCAATTGAGTACGGATATGAGTCTCCTGGGCATCAATCTTAATGAACTGAAACAGAAAATAGAAACCCATCCATGGATCAGATCAGTGGAGATGGAAAAACGATTTCCCCATACACTAATCATTCAGGCGGAAAAGGAGGTGCCACGGGCATTGGTTGCGGTTGACAAGCTTTCCTTTATGAACAGATGGGGGACTATTTTCAAGGAAGCTGACCAGACCGATGACATGGACTATCCTGTCATAACAGGTGTCTCACAGATTGGCAGTGACAGGGGGGAACAGTTGAAGTTCGCGGCCCGTATCCTGGATATCCTCGAATCGGAAACAGGGCCCTGGTCACTTGAGAAGCTTTCCGAGATAAATGTCAACAGAAACGGAGATATATCCCTGTATTCCATCTCCATGCGGGCTGTTATCAATATAAAGGGGAGTGAACTTGAGACCAAAAGGGGTGAGTTAAATAAGATCGTCAGGCATCTCAAAAGGACAGGACTCATCCATATGGTAAAAGCAATAGATCTGAATCACAGGAATGGGGCCGTGGTTTCATTCAAGAAAGGTTAATGAATTCGTAACTGCTTAGGTAGATAGGCTATAGCCTAAACCAGATAGCCTTTAGCCTACAGACTAAACAACCTGAATAGTTACATGAATTCTTCAAACAAGAGGTTAAATAAATGGCAGGAGAAATCATTGTAGGTCTGGATATCGGAACGACCAAGATGTGCGCCGTGGTGGGTGAAGTCGTGCCAGGCGACGAAATTGAGATAATCGGGATAGGCAGCCACCCGTCCGAGGGACTCAGAAAGGGCGTTGTGATCAATATCGAGAAAACTGTGAACTCCATCAAAGAGGCCATAGAGGAAGCAGAGACCATGGCCGGCTGCGAAATAAGCGCAGTATATGCCGGTATTGCGGGCGGTCACATCAAGGGCTTTAACAGCCACGGAGTGATTGCCCTCAAGGAGAGAGAGGTTACAAAGAAAGATGTCGACAGGGTGATCGAGGCTGCCAGTGCGGTGGCCATCCCGATGGACAGGGAGGTAATCCATGTTTTGACACAGGAGTTTATCGTTGATGATCAGGACGGCATCGTGGACCCATTGGGGATGTCCGGCGTTCGTATGGAGGCAAAGATCCATATTGTTACCGGTGCGGTAACCTCGGCCCAGAACATTATCAAGTGCGCCAACAGGGCGGGATTGGATGTGTGCGATATTGTCCTCGAATCGCTGGCATCCAGTGAGGCTGTGCTCTCTGAAGAAGAGCGTAACCTGGGAGTGGCGCTGATCGATTTTGGCGGCGGGACAACGGACATGGCCGTCTTTTCAAAAGGGGCCATCAAACATACATCCGTGCTATCTCTGGGTGGAGATAATCTAACCTATGACGTCTCCATAGGACTCAGGACGCCGAGACTGGAGGCGGAAAAGATAAAGATGAAATATGGGTGCGGACTCTCCTCAATGATCGGAAAGGACGAGACGATAGAGGTGGTCGGGGTAGGAGGCAGAAAAAAGAGGATTTTGTCCAGACAGATCCTGGGAGAGATTCTGGAACCAAGGGTTGAGGAGATCATTACCCTTATTCATAATGAACTGATCCGCTCTGGATATCATGAAATGGTCAATTCGGGAGTAGTAATAACAGGAGGCTCTGCCGAACTCTCAGGGGTCACGGAGATCGCTGAGCAGATATTCAATGTGCCCTGTCGCACAGGATATCCCCTGGGCATAGGCGGTCTGGTGGAGGTGGTAAACAAACCGATGTATGCAACCGCCGTCGGCCTCGTGCTCTATGGCGCAAAAAGCAGTAATGGCAAGAAAAAGTTCAGGATCAGAGATACCAACATCTTTAGCCGTGTAACAGACAGGATGAAAAGATGGTTTAGGGACGTAATATAATAACCCTTTCAGGGCCTTATAGACAAGGAGGTAAATTATGAAATTTGAATTCATTGATCAGAGAGAGAGATACGAGGCTATGATAAAGGTCATCGGCATAGGAGGAGGCGGCGGTAATGCCATTAACAACATGATCGCTGCCAAGCTCCGGGGGGTTGAGTTTATTGCTGCCAACACGGACAGCCAGGACCTGGAACGTTCGGCCTGTTCACGCAAGTTGCAGCTCGGGGTAAACATAACAAAAGGGCTTGGTTCGGGTTCCGATCCCGAGATAGGCCGATTATCCGCCGAAGAAAACATTAACGATATCAGGGATTCAGCCAGCGGCTCGGACATGGTCTTTATAACGGCAGGAATGGGTGGCGGAACTGGAACGGGGGCTTCTCCTGTGGTGGCGCGAGAGTGCAAGGATAGCGGCGCCCTGACTGTCGCGATTGTTACAAAGCCCTTTCAATTCGAAGGGATTAAGAGGATGAACAGGGCGTTGGATGGAATTAATAAGCTTAAAAAAGAGGTGGATACCCTGATCATTATTCCCAATGAACGGTTGAAGGCAATAGGAGACAAGAACACTACATTCAAAGAACTCATTGTCAAGGCCGATGATGTTCTTCTCAACGCGGTCAAAGGGATATCTGATCTGATTATGAGCAGCGGCTTTATAAACCTGGACTTTGCCGATATCAAGAGGGTTATGCAAGAGATGGGAACCGCAATCATGGGTACCGGAAGGGCCGCTGGGGATAACAGGGCCGCGGAAGCAGCTCAGCAGGCCATAAACAGTCCGCTTCTTGAAGACATTTCCATAAGCGGCGCAAAGGGTCTTCTGATGAATATCACGGGTCCTCCTGACATCACCATGGAAGAGATCGATGAGGCAGCCAATTACATTAAAGGAGAGGTGGCCGAAGATGCGGAGATCTTCTGGGGGGTGGTCTTTGATGACAACATGACTGATGAGGTTCAGATAACGGTAATAGCCACTGGTATTGACAAAGATCATTATGATAAGGTGGTAAAAATAAGGGATGTGACACCTGAGGACGCGAAAGATCCCTGGACAATCAAGGTGAACGGAGAGAGCATAGACGGGCTAGACACCCCCACATTCCAGAGAATCGGTGAAGAAAAACCTGCCCCAATAACAGGTGAAGCGCCTGCGCAGGGTAAAAAGGGTATTTTCAAACGGGCCTTCTTCAAAGACAATCTGGATTACCCGACCTTTCTAAGGGCAAAGGCCGATTAATTGACAGGAACGGAATGGGGAATAGTTATTTAAATTCCATGCTGTCATTGGGAGGAGCGAGATGATCAGGCAATCGTTCCTCGGGATCTATTCAATGGAGCCAAGTTTGTGTCGGACAAGATCGTTTCCCTTTATAGGGCAAGGCTTGCCAACGAAAGAGGAGTAATAAAAAAAGATTGGGGCGGCAGGATATCAATAGCCCTGACATACCCCAATCATTACCGCGTTGGCATGTCCAACCTTGGGTTCCAGGTCGTATACAGCCTTTTTAACAGCAGAGACGATGTTGTCGCGGAAAGAGTCTTCCTGCCTGAAGATCAAGAAACCTCACTCTATCTTGAAACAGGAAAGGGTCTCCTCTCTCTGGAGTCACAGTCCATGCTTCAGAGATTCGACATTGTCGCCTTTTCTCTCTCTTTCGAGAATGACTATCCCAACATCCTGAAGATACTTCAATTGGGCAAGATCCCACTGCTGTCTGAAGACAGGGACGAATTCCACCCCCTTATCATGGCAGGAGGCATAACCACCTTTTTGAATCCGGAACCCCTGGCCTCATTCTTTGATCTTTTCCTGCTGGGCGAGGCCGAGGAAGACATAGATGAATTCATAGGCCTCTTTAAAGATCTGAAAGATCTCCGCACCGACAGGCAAGAGGCATTAAAGGTCCTGGCGCGAGACATCAGGTCCGTATATGTCCCGTCCTTTTATCACATCGAATATCACAAGGACGGAACCATCAGATCAAGGGATCCCATTGACAGCGCTGTGCCTGAAAAAATAGAGGCGCCATACCGGAGGTCTCAGGATCTCCCGGTCAATAAATCCTCTATCTTAACCCCCGGGACCGAATTCGCGGACAGGGTCCTTATCGAACTGGGAAGAGGCTGTGGCCGTTCATGTCGTTTCTGTGCGGCAGGATATGTGTACAGGCCCCCCAGGGTTCACAGCGAATCCGATCTTTTAACCTGCCTGTATGGCGCCATTGATGAGTGTAGCCGCCTGGGTCTCCTGAGCGCCTCCATACTGGATACTCCGGGGATAGAGAAAATATTCAGCAAGACAATAGAAACGGGAGCCAGTTTCTCTGTCTCCTCCCTTCGGGCGGATTCACTTACCCGGGAGATACTTGAACACCTTAAGAACGCGGGCCAGAGGACTCTGGCCATAGCGCCTGAAGCCGGTTCCGACAGGCTGCGCAGGGTGATTAACAAGCATCTCTCATTGGATCAGATTACAAGGGCCGTCAGGATGATCGCGGGCATTGGAGACTTTTCCATCAAGCTCTATTTTCTGGTAGGCCTGCCCACAGAGTCTAAGGATGATGTGGCTGAGATATTGGGGCTGGTCAAAAAGATCAAGCACCATATGGTCAAGGAATCCAGGGCACGCGGAAGGATAGGACTGATAAGACTCAGCGTTAACTGCTTTATACCCAAGGCATTCACCCCCTTTCAGTGGTTCCCCATGGAGGATCTCTCTGGTCTTAAGGAGAAGCAGAGATGGTTAAGGAAGGTATTGGCCAAGGAGGGAGGAGTCAAGGTTAATTTCGACGTGCCCAAATGGGCATACGTACAATCCCTGCTCTCCATGGGAGACAGGAGGGTGGGTTCAATACTCCTTTTATCTCATGGATATAACGGGGACTGGTCCAAATCTTTTCGACATTCGGAACTTAATCCGGATTTTTTTGTCTATCGCCCGAAGGAGCTTGATGAGATCCTTCCCTGGGATTTCATAGAACACGGCATCCATAAAGAGCATCTTATCAAGGAATACAGGCTGGCCTTAAAGGAAAAGGAGTCCGACATCTGCCAGGTGGGAGATTGCGATCGATGCGGGGTATGTAGTGCATAGCGCAGAGCGCATAGGGCACAGCGAAAAGAGTTTAGCTCATAGCTGATAGCTGATAGGGCATAGCTCATAGCTCATAGGGGTTAGCTGATAGGAATTAGCTCATAGCTCATAGCATAGCGCAGCAGGCTATGTCTGTCTCCGAAAGACGATATCTTTTTAGAAATTCCATCCCGCCATGGCGGGACCGTGGCCGAATATTTGGGCTTTATGCCCATGAACTCCTTGGAATTAGCAACTTGCCCGGCAAAGCCCAAATATTTGGCCGCTTCTCAAAAAGGTGGTAGATATCGTCTTGAAGAGATGGACATGGCCGGATTGCAAGCAATGTCTCCAAAGGAAGCGCAGAGAGCAGAGGGGTTAGCTTATAGCTCATAGCGAGCAATTAATAGTTATTGGTTAATGGTTAATTGCATGATACATTAGGATTAGAGGGCAAAGCGCAAAGCGCAGGGCGCCTAGCGCATAGCGAAAAATGCAGAAGACCCCAGTGAAATACACTTCGCCATTGTTAAATACGCTTCGCTGTCATTAGCATGAATTTAACTTGGCAAGCTGTTATTAACATGAATTTTACGGAGCACATCAGAGGACAGAAGGCGGACGACAGAGAACGTTGGGGAGGGCGCGGAGTGCAAAGTGTCTTTGTGTTTTACTCTATGCGCCCTGCGCCTTGAAGAGATAGTCATTGCCGATTAACCAAGGGGAATACCATGCGCACAACAATCATCTCTCTCATGATCTTTTCCGCGATTATCTTCATCCTTTCCCCCGCATCCTCATCATTCGCGCAACAGGATGATGAGGCCAGAGCAAGGGCAAAGGAGATCCTTCGTCATGTGGACGATATGTGGCGCGGCAGTTCCTCCCACACCATATTGACCATGCAGGTCAAGACCGCCCATTACACCCGCAATATAAAGCTCGAGGGTTGGTCCAAGGGGAAGGAGAAGACCCTTGTGCGCATCCTCTCCCCGCTCAAGGAGAAGGGTACTGCCACATTAAAGTCCGGGAATAGCATTTACAGTTATCTTCCACGGACCGATCGCACCATACGCCTGACCTCGGGTATGATGATGGGTTCATGGATGGGCAGTCACTTCACCAACGATGATCTGGTGAAGGAATCTCGCATGGAAGAGGACTATGACCCTGCCGTTACGTTCGAAGGCAAGAGGGACAGCCGGGATATCATCGATTTCACACTCATACCCAAGCCCGATGCTGCCGTTGTCTGGGGCAAGGTCGTTCTGACGGTACTTGCAGAAGGCTTTCTACCGGTGATAGAGTATTATTACGATGAGGACATGAATATCACGCGCACCATTACATTCAGCAAGATAGAGCAACTGGCTGACAGGCCGAGGCCGACTGTCATGCGCGTGGTCCCCGCTGATAAGCCGGATGAATACACGGAACTAATCTATGAAAAACTGGAGCTGGACATCAAACTGAACGATGCCTTCTTCTCCCTCGCGCACTTGAAGCGGAAATAGACAGTGCGCATAGGGCATAGCGCATGGCGCATAGAGCATGGCGGTTAGCCCATAGCTGATAGCTCATAGTATAGGGCAGAGCGCCCTCCAGAGGCGGGTAAACATAGAGCAGAGAGCAGAGCGGTTAGCTCATAGCTGATAGAATTTAGTTAATTGTGAATAGTAAATGGTTAATAGAGAATAGGATGATACTACAGGAATATAGGATTAAGGATTAGTGGATTATAGAGCAAGGCGCAGAGCGCAGAGGGCATAGCGCATAGCGTAGGGCGTAAGGGAAAAACAAAATGATATTCCTTAAGAATTATATCGGAATTTCAGTATCAAAAAAGGAGGCGCAGAGCGAAAAGCGTTTAGCTCATAGCATAGCGCATGGGGCAGAGCGCAAAGCGCATAGCGTCATTATGTTTTACTCTATGCTCCATGCTCTATGCCCTATGCGATTTTCCCGTATGCCTTAAACCTTAGACCTTGTTCATATAGACAAACCCTTTGAGGTTGTCCATGAAAATCCTCTCTATCGCATCACGCAACGTGTTCCGTAATTGGCGCCGCACACTGGTCACCACTCTGGCCATGGGCTTTGCCGGATTTATCATGATCCTGTTCGCCGCATTGATGGCAGGACTGCTCCAGACCAGTGAACGCAATGCTGTTTCCATGAACCTTGGAGATATACAGATTCATGCCGAAGGTTACCGCGATGATCCTGACTTATATAAACGAATAGATGATGCCTCCGGCATGCTGAGCAGGATACAGCGGGCCGGCTTCCATGCTACCAAACGGTTATACAGCTTCGGACTGGCTGCCGCGGGCTCTGCCTCAGCGGGCGTACAACTCAGAGGCATAGACATGATAAACGAGGCCACGGTGACCCAGATCCACCAGCATGTCATGGAAGGGAACTGGCTTAGTGATTCGGACCCGAAAGGCGTGGTGATCGGAAGAAAAATGGCACGCACGCTGAACGTCCGACCCGACGACGAGGTTATCATTATCGGTCAGGCCAGTGACGGTTCCATGGCGAATGATCTCTACAGGGTGAGGGGCATACTCAAGTCCGTCGGAGAAGATGTGGATCGCAGCGGTTTCTTCATGCCGGAAAGTACCTTCCGTGATTTGATGGTCCTTCCCGAAGGAGCGCACGAGATCGCGGTAATGCGCCCTGACCGCAGTCGCGATCTTGAGGCCGCGGCCTCTCAGGTGGCTGCGCTTGCACCGGGATATGAAACCAAAAACTGGCGCGAACTGAGACCGGCCATTGCCAGGATTCTTGATATTGCCGACGTCCAGATTATTATCATGATCCTGATCACCTACGTGGCTGTAGCCATGATAGTGCTCAATGCCATGTTAATGAGTGTTTTTGAACGAATACGCGAGTTCGGTATCATGAAGGCGATCGGCGTTACGCCCTTTCAACTCACACTGCTGATCTATGCGGAGACCATGGTCCAGGTGGTTACAGCGGGCATTATCGCGCTGGCATCAGGCTGGTCGATTGCACACTATCTACAGAATAACGGTATTGATCTCTCGTCCATTTCACAGGGTGCGTCATTCGGCGGCGTTGCAATGGATCCTATCTGGTGCACCTATGTAACAAAAGAGGCCTTGATTTACCCTATCGCCTTTCTGTTTATTATTGCAGTACTGGCCGTGATCTATCCGGCTATAAAGGCGGCGGTCATTCAACCGGTCAAGGCCATACATCATCGCTAATGTTTAAGAGGGATAGGAAATGAAGCTCGGCAAGATGGCATGGCGTAACCTCTGGCGAAGGAAGCGCCGCACACTTATTACCGCTCTCTCCATCGGTTTCGGTGTTTTACTCGCCGTTACCTTTACCGGCACGGGTGACTACGGGTACACCAACATGATTAACGCGGGCGCCAGTATGGGCCTGGGGCATATCACCATAGAGCCGAACGGCTACAACCAGACCCCCTCTCTGGATAAAAGGATGCAAGACAGTGGTCAGATCCTGGAACGAGTTGTGGCAATGCCTGGTGTGGACAGCGCCACTGTCAGGATCATGGGCCAGGCCATGTTTGCGAGCGCCAGCAAGGCTGTAGGTGGTATGTTCATAGCCATTGATCCTGCCCGGGAATCTGCTGATCATAACCTGTTGATTCGCTCCATGACAAAGGGAGAGCTTTTCCCGGGACCGGGCGGCCGCGCTATAGTGGTGGGAAGCAAGATGGCCAAAAAGCTCAACCTGCGTATGGGCAAGAAACTGGTCTATACCACAACCGATATCAATGGAGAGATCGTAAGCGAGATCGCCCGTGTTTCAGGTATATTCAAGACAGGGGTGGATGAAGTGGACGGTGCCATGGTGCTCCTGCCCATCAATAGCGTGCGTTCAACATTACACTATGACGCACAGGACGCCACGCTTGTGGCAGTCATCATCCATGACCAGCGCTATACCGAACGGATGCGAAAGAAGATCGACCGGGCGATCGGAAACCCCCGTATAGAGGTCCTGAGCTGGAAAGAGACCCAGGCAGACCTTGCTGGTATCATCACCATGGACAGAAGCAGTAACTATATCAGTCAGTTTCTGATAGGCCTCCTGATCGCGGCGGGTATCCTTAACACCCTGCTTATGAGCGTGCTGGAACGTACACGTGAGTTCGGCGTCATGATGGCCATCGGCATGTCTCCAAAGACGCTGTTCAGGCTGGTTCTTGTGGAATCCTTCTGGCTCGCGATCCTGGGGATAGTAATCGGGATCATTATCACCACCCCCTGGTACGCCTACCTTTACAGTGTAGGCATCGATTTCAGCGGTGCCATTGGAGATGATTACAGCGCGGGCGGCGTACTTGTGGATCCCGTGTTAAAGATCAGGCTTTATAAAGAAAGCATCATTGCCATTCTTACCGGTGTGTTCGGTCTTACCCTGTTGTCAGGGCTCTACCCTGCCTGGCGCGCGGGACGTATCGCACCGGTGGAAAGTCTGAAGACTATTTAGCATAGCGCATGGCGCAAAGCGCATAGAGCATAGCTCATAGATGATAGGGGATAGCATATTGGAGGATTACAGGATTATGGATTAGAGGATTAGAGCGCAAAGGGCATGGAGCATGGAGCATAGAGTAAAATATTAAGACGCTATGCACTCTGCGCTATGCTCTTTCTCCTTATAGAAAGGTAAAGATATGCAGGATCATACAATTGTTCGTCTTGAAGACGCCACCAAGATCTACCAACAGGGTAAAGTAGAGGTGCGCGCGGTGGATGGAATGTCGTTCGATATCGCAAAGGGCGACTTCGCCGCCCTCTGCGGCCCATCTGGCTCCGGCAAGACCACGGTCTTGAACCTTATCGGCGGGCTGGATGTCCCCACCAGCGGAAGGGTCTTTCTGGAGGATAACGAATTGGCTGCTCTCGCCCGCTCACAAGTCTCTGTCATACGCCGTGACCGCATCGGTTTTGTGTTCCAGGCCTATAACCTGATACCGGTTATGACCGCCTATGAAAATGCTGAGTTCGTTTTGAAATTACAGGGCGTACCGGATCGTGAATGCCGGGACCGGGTAATGGCCATCCTGAAACAGGTGGGGCTGGAGGGCCTGGAAAACCGACGTCCCGATGAGATGTCCGGAGGCCAACAGCAGCGGGTTGCCATTGCGCGTGCCATCGTCACTAAACCGGCCATTGTGCTGGCAGACGAACCCACGGCCAATGTGGATTCCGCCACGGCAAACGCCCTGCTGGATCTTATGCAACAGCTCAACCGGGACTATGCTACTACCTTTCTGTTTTCCACCCATGACCGGAGAGTGATGGATCTTGCCCACCGTCTCATTCGCCTGCGGGACGGCAATATAGATTCCGACGAGGTTCGCCATTGAATCATTCCGCAACCCCTCTAAAAACTCCGATGCTCCTCTTCAGTGTCGTGCTTTTATTAATAACGTTCTCGATCCCTGCCCACGCCCTGTACGAACGGCAAACCGACCAAGGATCAATCGATCTGCGCGGCCTTGTCCGTGTATTCGGCACTGCCAATAAATACCCGGACAATAAATTTTTCTATGAAGACGAGATAGAGAGCGGTGTGGCAGCCATCGCCCGCCTGATCATGCATGCACAGGCAGGTCAACACCTTGGCTTCGAATTAAACGCCTACCAGACCCTTATCCCCAACTCCATGGTGTCTCGACAGGCCAGCCTGGGCACCCCGCTGGATGTGGAACGCAACTCCTCCCCGGAAGGGAGTTTCAGCAACGACAGGTACGCGCACCTGGCCATAGATCGGCTGAACGCCCGCTGGTCGCACGATCGTCTTGACTTGATCATCGGTCGCCAGCCTGTCAATCTGGCGACCACGTTCTATTTCACACCCAACGACTTCTTTGCCCCCTTTGCGGCCCAGACCTTCTATCGCGTGTACAAGCCGGGTGTCGATGCTGCCCGTGCCGAGGTCCGGCTTGGCGACCTTTCGCAGCTGTCATTGATCGGGGTACTCGGTTACAGACGCGATCCTTCCGGCGACACGGGCTGGAAAGACTATCCGGACAGTGACCGTGCTTCATATCTTGGACGCGTCTCCACGGTCTTTCATGACTTTGAGTGGGCCATACTCGGCGGCGTGGTTCGTGATGATGACGTTATCGGCGGGTCATTGCAGGGTGAGCTTTTCCAGTGGTTGGGCGTGCGATCGGAAGGCCATATCACCTATCCCGATGATCCTCAACTGTTCTCCCGCACGGATCTGTCCTTTGGGATCGAACACCGTTGGGAGAGCAGCCTGAACATGAGGCTGGAGCATTTCTATCACAGCAGCGGCGCCGGCTCTGTTGCCGAATATAGCACCATTGGCACTACATCACAGGGCGAGAGTGGCTACCTGGGTCGCAACTACACCGCCTTCGGCATAAGCTATGAATTCACACCATTGATGAACGCGCAGATGTTGGCAATTGCCAACCTGACAGACCATTCCTGCCTACTGTCATTCAATAGCGTCTACTCCCTTTCTGATGAAGCCGAGCTTACAATAAATCTCGGCGTGCCCCTGGGAGATAAACCGGAAGGTGCCGAGATCAAAAGCGAATTCGGATTATATCCATGGTCGATGAATGTTGAAGTACGGTCCTATTTCTAGGCAGAGCGATTAGCTCGTAGGAGGTAGTTAATAGTTAATGGTTAATTATTAATTGCATGAGACATCAGGAGTACAGGATTAAGGATTAGAGGAATAGAGATCAGAGCCTCAGAGATCGGAGGTCAGAGATCAGTATCAAAACCAGAGATCAGAGCGCAGAGCGCCCGCCAGAGGCGGGTAAACATGGCGCAAGGGGATCATCCTGCCTGTCCCGTTAAATATAAAAAAAGATTTAGCGGGGTAAATCCTGCAAGGATAATCACCTTTCTTGACATTATATTGACGTGTTATTATACATTTATATGAAGAGCCGAAAAAACATTGAGAAACTGAGAAACAGTATAAACAGGGAGAATAAGCATCTTTGGTTTAAAGGCCTTCTTCACAAAATCCGCACAGGGATTGTTCAAGATTGATAATTGGCGTCTATGGGCACCCCGCCTTCTGACCGGAGTCCTGGGTCTTATTTTTTTAACAGCCGGTCTGTTAAAGGGGACAGATATGGAGCTGTTTATCCGCCAGATCAGGGACTACGGCTTCATATCCCACTATAGCCTACTCGCGTTAATAGCCTGGGGATTGATTGCGTTTGAATTCGCACTGGGCATAGCGCTGCTCGTCTCCTTTCGCCCGAGATTGATCCTCGCAATAACAGCGCTATTGATGCTTTTCTTTTTGGGGGTAAACAGCTGGGCCTGGCTTATAGGAGGGATAGAAGACTGCGGATGCTTCGGTGTCTGGGTAAAAAGGACACCTGCGGAAGGAATAGTGGAAGATCTGGTCCTGTTTGCAGCCGTCTGCCTGGCATGGATAGGTCACGGACATGTTACAGTACCGCAACCACGAGCCAGGGTCTGGGCTGTCATTATCGCTTGTATCGTCGGACTGATATTGCCCATAACCTTTGGTTACCCGGTCTCACGGATCTACAACCCTGAATTAGATGCCATCGAGATCGAGCTCGGCCGTCTGGAGATTCAGGGCCTGAAGGATATCAATCTGAAAAACGGTGAGTACCTGATCGTCTTCATGCTAACGGATTGTCATCACTGTCAAGAGGGGGTGCCTGATCTAAACGACCTGGCCGAAAAAAATGACCTGCCTACAGTAATAGCGCTAACCCCAAATGAGAAATGGCAGCGCATGGAATTTGAGAAGGATTTTCAGCCTGTCTTTCCTCTGGGACAGATAGATATAGACGCTTTTTTACACCTGCTCGGTGAAAGTAAAGTACCCCGTTTCATGCTTGTTCGGGACCTTCGCGTACTGAAGATATGGGATCAATCGGTCCCTGCAAAGGATATCATTATGCAAAGCCTATCTTAGAGCAGTAATCAATCCGCAGATTAACGCAGATTAAAAACCATAGACTAATCGCTTATGCTCGAGAGATCTTGCCCCGAAGTTTAATAATAGTCCAACCTTCAGACCGGTGGCCTTTAGATAGTTGATTAGCTGCGCTTCTTCTAACCCTGATAATGCTGCAATAGCTTTGATTTCTATAATTATTTCATCAAAACATATAAAATCAGGTTGATACTTTTTATCGAGTAGTTCACCCTTGTACTTAATCTCAATAACTGGTTGAGACTTTAACGGTATTCCCTGTGACCTAAACTCCCTCTCTAATGCCTCTTGATATACGGCTTCGAGGAAACCGCAACCTAATTCCTTGTGCACCTCCATAGCCGCACCAATAATCTTATAAGTTCTTTCATCTCTCATATCTTAATCTGTGAAAATCTGCGTAATCTGTGGATTAACTATTTTACGGAAAGAAGACTCTTCAGTCCGAAGAGTAGAAGGCGGGGTTGTTTGCGGAATAGATGACAGATCAGTTTAGGGGTTTCATCCCGTGTAAACTGCCCCAGCGTTTTTTGTGCGGAAGGATTCAACAGATCAAGGAGCCTGACGTATTCGTGCTGTGTGAATCTGTTGAGCATTCTGCGGAGAAGATGATGAAGATTCAATTCCCGGCGTAATGCACTAAACTCACGACTGGATCCACCATTGAGGATCGCTTCAACAACACCCCGTGCTCCACGAAATCCGGTAAAGAGACCGCCCACAGTGGTTACTTTCACATGACCGGCTGCGTTACCCACCAGACAGATATGGCTATCTCCCACTTTCTTATGAATGGGAATCCATTGAGCATATAGCGGAATATGGGCATATTGAAACTCAATTGGCTCCATATTTTTCTTTTCAAGTAAACGTCCCAGGGCCTTCCTGGTCTTTTCCTCTTCAGTACCGATCAGGCCGAGGACCCCGTGTGTGGGAGAGTGGGGGATAAGCCAGTATAAATATGGCGTTTCTTCTAGGATGAACCATACCCTGCTTGTATCGGAAGGCATATCCTCAGGTAATTCCACAACAGCCTGAAAAAGAGGGACGGTCGGCTGTTGTGAACAGCCCCCACGACAACAGCGGCGGAATCCGCAACTGAATCCCCATTGCCGTTGGATGACAGATCGAATTTTAATCTTTTACCATTAGGTTTAAGATTCAAGAAGCGGCGCCCGGTCAAAAGCTTTGCGCCATCAGTTTCTGCCTGATCTGCCAGACGCTGAATCAGTTTATTGCGCTCTATTATAAGGTCAGGGCGTTGCAGTGATACTGTACCGACCTTTCCGTTGGTGAATAGTTCAAATCTGTGTATTTTGTTTGTGAATCGGCATGCAATAATGACCCACCAATAGGCCAAATCGGCGTCCAAAATTGACCCACCCCTGTGAGCCTTCTATTCTGTCAGGAATATGACAGAAGGAGGCAGAAAGGAATGCTTACAGTGGAAACTATTCGGAAAATACGATTGTCAGTACATAGAGATGGTAAATCGATTCGTCAGACAGCGAGGGATCTGCACCTATCGAGAAACACGGTCAGGAAAGTGATTAGGGTCCAGGAAACAGCTTTTCATTACAAACGGAGTAACCAGCCAGGGCCGAAACTTGGACCATTTATGGAGGCACTTGACGCCCTTATGGAGGAGGATGAGAAACTACCGAAGAGGCTCCGTAGGACAGCTCAGATGCTTTTTGAGGAACTCCAACTGAACGGTTACAATGGAGGCTATGACAGCGTGAGGAGATATGTTCGGAGGTGGCGCAAAGAGCGAAGAACCTTGTCGGAGAAGGTGTTTATTCCTTTGATATTTGAACCAGGGGAAGCCTTTCAGTTTGACTGGAGCCACGAGTGGGTTGAGCTGGGAGGTATGCGTTGTAAGGTAAAAGTGGTCCATCTGCGGTTGTGTAACAGCCGCCTGTTTCTTTGTGTTGCTTATCCCCGGGAGACCCAGGATATGGTCTTTGACGCCCACATCCGTGCCTTTAAGTTCTTCGACGGTGTATGCAGAAAAGGCATCTATGACAATCTTAAGACAGTCGTGAACAAGATCTTAGGAGGAAAAGAAA
The DNA here is from genome assembly GCA_019313825.1 of Deltaproteobacteria bacterium. Lineage (GTDB taxonomy): Bacteria > Desulfobacterota > DSM-4660 > Desulfatiglandales > HGW-15 > JAFDAM01. The sequence continues at coordinate 22,810 of JAFDAM010000005.1, read as the reverse complement.
GAAACTTCAACAGTCGGTTTATCCAAATATGTTCCCATTATCTTTTTGAACCTATTAGCTGTACACCAGCTGCGGGTTGGGAGAAAGGCCAGGTTGAAAATCAGGTTGGTTTAGTTCGAAGGCGGTTTTTTACCCCGAAAATCAAAGTGAAAGATTTTAGAGAACTGAATGAAATCCTTCAAGAGCAATGCATCAACTGGGCAAAGACACACAAGCATCCTGCGCAGAGCGATAAGACCGTCTGGGAGGTCTACGAAGAGGAGAAACCCTTCCTGATGAATCTACCCCCGCTCTTTGATGGATATGCGGAACGTCCTGCCAGGGTAACACCCAGTTCACTTGTGACATATGATCGAAACCGATATAGCGTTGATTTCCTACTTCTACACGCCAACTTCGCCCTTAACCCCGTCGGCTTGAGCGTAGCGAAAAGCCAGTCGGTGTTCAAGGGCTTGGGGTTCCAAATAGGCGCTTGACAACATCATTTTTATATGTACAACAATTTGTACAGGAGGTGCTTTATGGAAGCTATAATTTATACAGCCGCCAGGCAAAACCTTGCAAAGACAATGGAAAAAGTATGTAAAGACCGCGCGCCGGTAATCATAACACGTAAAACTTCTAATTCTGTGGTCATTATGTCACTTGAGGACTATGAAGCCCTTGAAGAAACCGCTTATCTCTTACGGTCACCAAAGAAAACCAGGCGTTTGATTAAATCTATCGCCCAACCTGAAAACGACAAAGGCACCGAAAAGGAACTTTTAGAGCGAAGCTCATCTTTTCTGAACACGCCTGGGATGATTATCTCTTATGGCAGAAAACCTATAAAAGGTTCTTCGTCGTATCAATACCCTCATCAAAGAAACGAAACGAAATCCATTTGAGGGTGTTGGAAAACCTGAACCGCTTAAACATGCTCTTTCCGGCTACTGGTCCCGACGAATCACTGATGAACACAGGTTCGTTTATAAAGTATCTGAAAATGCAATTCATATCGCCCAGTTGCGCTACCACTACCGAACATTATCCTTTAGCCCCAACTGGCGCCGCATGAGAAGCGGCGAGGAATGAGCCTTCTTTCTCCATGCGGATGTTATCCGCAGGAATTACCGCTCAGGCTGCTAACCTCTTGAGATGAGTGATATTTATGGTTTTACGGGATTTCCACAAATCATATTGTATTTGAAGCCTTAACCAACCTTCTGGTGAACGGCCAAAAACCCTTGAAAGTCTCAAAGACATTTCAGGACTAATACCTGACTTTCCGTTTAAGAGCATTGAGAGGGTTTTTCTAGTTACACCCAGAGATTCCGCTGCCTTTGTGACAGTTAGATCAAGTGGTTCAATACAGAATTCCTTTATTATTTTGCCGGGATGAGGTGGATTATGCATAGACATGATGTACTCCTTTAATGATAATCTTCATAATTAACATCGAAGACATCTCCTTTTTGAAGTTTAAACGTAACTCGCCAGTTACCAGTCACCTGCACGGACCAAGTTCCTTTTCGTTTACCTTTAAGTTCATATAGATTTAAGCCTGGCAAAGCCATATCATCAAGAATTTCAGCCGTTTCAAGGAGTGCCAGGATTTGTCTTAGGCGCGTTACATGCTGCTGTTTGACACCGGAGGAAACGCCATATTCAAATAATTTCTTCAATCTTTTATGTTTGAATTTTTGTATCATACGCTCATATTGTAACCAGATACGTAACGGGTGTCAAGAGAAAAGGAGTTTAATACAATTGTTGCGCGGATAACATTTCGTATAACCGGATGACAATGGAGCGTAGCGGAATTGCCAGTCCGTGATAGTGAGGTTGTTCTCCGCATCTTTATTTCTTTTTTCGTTTATCAGATCCAATGAAGCCTATTGAACGCTTTTTCCCTTCTGGTATTGGGGCCTCTATCAATTTCCGTATTTCTTGAACCAATTCTATCAAAATCTCATCGTGATCGCTCATTCGTCTTTCCAACTGTTCAACTTCCCTGGCCAGTTTCTCATTTGTCAAAACCATTTCACGGAGCCGAACGAATGTTCTTACAATGAAGACGCTCATTTTATTCGCCTGTGCTGAATTGAGCATATTAGCGGCCTGCAGGGCTCCATGTTCCGTAAAAACCAAGGGCGGTTTTCGCCGACCTCCCCAGCCGGAACTTGATGTCGCAATTTGCGACTTCAAGTTGTCAAACTCCTCTTTGGTCAATTGGAACATAAAATCTTTTGGAAATTTTTCTATATTTCTTCGGACTTGTTCGTTAAGGCGTCTCGTTTCTACCCCATATAGTTCAGCAAGATCTGAATCCAATATTACCTTTTTGCCGCGAATGACCATTATGATTCTTAATATTCGATTTTCAGCAATAAGATCTTTTTGTCCTTCCGGCATTTCACTTCAATCCTTTCTTTTGTCGGAGAACGTCGTAATCACCAGCGGGCAGAATAAGAAGACCCATAAAAAAGCCAGAATATTTCGTGGAACCGGAAAGACTGTAACCGCCAAGGTCCAGCGCGTCTGGTGAAGTGCATTGTTAGCCCGCCTTTTGTCCCGTTATGACTAAGCCCATTATGACTCTATGCACATAACAAGGTTTATACAGTCTGTATAAAACGGCAAAGACAGACTGTATAAACCGGAGCAAAGTTCATCGACCGGGCTTCGCACTCCGTGGCCTCCTTTGTTCAAGACATGTGTATAAATCATGTTCGTGCTGACGTTTTTGTGACCAAGGAGTTCCTGGATAGTGCGGATGCGTGGCAAATGAAAGCCAAGGAGTATATAGTCTCGATGCTTATCTCTTAGGTATGAGGTCTCTGATATTGTTCGCGAGTTTTATAATTACTCCCATTCATCTTCGTTCGGAGTGATGGGGAACATCTAAATGTGACCGTTCTTCTGGCTCTTAATGTCAGATCATTTCCGGTCGCGGGATTTCTTCCTTTCCGCGCATGCTTTTCATTTACCCGGAATTTTCCGAATCCTGAGATCAGAATATCTTCATTGGATTCAAGGGTTTTTTTGATGGTTTCAAGGATGGACTTGAAAAGTTCAAAGGATTTAGTTTTGGAATATCCGCAATTGTTATAGATACTGTCGATGATGTCATCTTTGGTGAGAGCCATTACAGAAACTCCATATATAATGGTTGTCTGTTATTTGGAAGTTACTTTGCAATTAAACTTACTTTTATATGTTAATATTGTCAAGATAAAATCACAGTTATGGAGGATCAAAGATATTTGAAAAGAATTGATTTATTGGTACAAATAGTTGACAGAGTAATATGCTTACAATAAAGCAATGTTGGTTTATCAAGGGCAACCTGCATTTTCGAATAAACATGTGTCATTGTAAATTCCGGCACTTATATGAAACCCGCTATCTCTCAATCGCTGCCAGAAGCTTCCTGAAAATGCTGAAGGAGAATCTTGGCACTATTGGAGGGAAACCCTAATTGTAGCCTCCCAGCTTTCCATGATCTCAGTACTCGTAGCCACCTTGCCAAAGTGCTTTTCAATATTAATAAGGGCGGCATCGTGTTCCTCCTGAGTATATGAGCCGGTGCAGTCTGAGACTAAAACAATATAATATCCTTTAATGAAGCCGTGTCTTGCGGTTGTCTCGACACAGACATTGGTGGCAAATCCGGTAAATATAAGGGTGGAGATCTCTTTACTGCTCAACAGAAGGTCCAGATCCGTATCTTCAAACGCGTCGTAATTCCACTTGGTAATTATGCGTTCGGTTGGCAAAGGTTTGACTATATCTGAATACCAGTCCGCCCCTTCGCTGCCTTCCTCTGTCACAACGATATCACCGCCCCTGCCACGCAGGGCCATTGCGTTTGGTCTCCTTTTATCTTTTGCCGCAAATGCCCTGACCCAAATGACAGATACTCCTGTCTGTCTGGCCTTTTCAATAAGGGGATTTAATCGTTTGACCGCGCCGGGAACGCGGGAAACGTCCTGCCTGAAAATCTTGGCCAGGATTCCATCCGGGTCGCAAAAATCCTTTTGAGGGTCGATGACGATCAGGGCTGTATGCTTGGGATCAATCTGTTCATCCAATGTCATTAAGATCTTTTGCGGCATTCATTTACCTCCTAGTAAGCGTTCACAGTTTCAGAGTTCAGGGGTTCAAGGCTGCTTTATTTCGTTATCCTTGCTTGTAGGACAGCAGGTATTTGATGAAACCACAAATGGCAGTCCCGCTATAGCTGGATTTGTCCCCGAATCAACGGTTTAGACCCGCACGACGTATGGCAGGCGGGTTTGATGTGAACCCACAACCTCTGAACCCGTCTGATATCCTAAGTAGTTAACAATATATAATATATTAATTGTTGACACGCTAACCTTATATTCCTATACTTCCTATCAAAAAGCAAGTTCTTAATTCATTTCATTATAGACTTTGAAGCCACGCTCTCTGTACATCTATCCGTGGTTATCTATCAAAACGGCAAGTTATACATAGAGGGATATGACAAGTATCTATCAGTAATTATTTTAATAAAAGGGGACAAGGGATTGAAGATAATAAGAGATGAAAAGGCGTGTTTTGGTTGCCGGAGCTGTGAACTTGTATGTTCTTTCCACCATGAAAAGGTCTTCTCGCCAGAGTTGTCCAGTATAAAGGTTTCAAGGAATAACAGGACAGCGAAGATTTCATGGTTTATTGATTCAACCTGCGATTCCTGTATGGAGGAGCCCAGGCCCCTGTGCGTGGAATACTGCTTCTACGGAGCGTTGAGGGAGGTGAGATAAAAATGGGCATGGATAGGATTGGCGGCGGCCTGGCAGGTAAGATACTGCGGGTAGACCTGAGCAATAAGAGGATATCATTCGAAGATACAGGGAAGTACGCGGAACGATTTATTGGTGGCAGGGCTATAAACAGTTATATCCTGCTGAATGAGGCGGCCCCGGAAACCAGATGGTCAGATCCTGAGAATATGCTTATCTTTGGCGCCGGGTGCCTCGTGGGCACGCTTGCGCCGGGCGCGTGCAGGGTCTCGATTGACACAAAGAACGCGTTCAATAATGGAAAGGGCTCAGCTAATGTTGGCGGTAATTTCGGCGTGGAATTGAAATACGCGGGCTTTGACCATGTAGTGATTACAGGCAGGGCGGAGAGTCCTGTCTGCCTCTGGATACAGGACGGGAGTGTTGAACTGAGAGACGCGGGATCCGTCTGGGGCAAGACAACCTATGAGACAGAAGAGATCCTGCAAAGGGATCTGGGCGATGACAGCATAGAAGTGGCGTCCATAGGTCCGGCAGGCGAAAACCTTGTCAGGGGCGCAAGTATCATTGTTGACTGTGCCAAGGCGGCGGCAGGCTCCGGCGTAGGGTGCGTAATGGGGAGTAAGAACCTTAAGGCCTTGGCTGTGCGCGGACATGGGGCAATCAAGATAGCCCGGCCGGACAGATTCCTTGACGCGGCAAACAGGGCCTTCAAAAAGGTCATGGCTTCTCATTATATCGGATCAATGCGGAAGGGGGTAATAGAAGGGGCCTATTTCCCCGAGAGCCCTCTCTTTGATATGGCTTCACTCGTCAGAAACGGGCAGGACGAATACTGGCCGATGGAGAAAAAAAGAAGACTCGCGGGCAAGAAGACAGGTGTCCCCAGATACAGGAAGAATATGACGGCCTGTATCGGCTGTCCTGCCGGTTGCATGCCTTACTACGAGATAGGGGAGGGTAGATATAGAGATACAAAAGGAATAGGATACTGGATGAATTCTGCCGGGTGGTCAATGAGGATGGATGTAGATGATCCTGCCGCGTCCCTTAGATACCATCTTATGGCCAATCAGTTAGGTCTGGATGGAGATATGGCTTCAGTGGTTTCATCATGGGCGTTTGAGTGTTTTGAGAATGGTCTGCTTACCAAAGAAGATACCGATGGCCTGGAGCTTGAATGGGGGAACGCGGATGCAATGATGGAATTAGAGAGGAAGATCGCCTATCGTGAAGGATTCGGTGATCTCCTGGCAGATGGAGTCAAGGAGGCATCGCGCAAGCTGGGCAGAGGATCGGAAAAGTTCGCCATCCACATGAAAGGACAGGATACCTTTGATGGTTACAGGGTCACGAAGGGGTTTGGTTTCGGTGTGTCGACGTCGCCTGTTGCCGGCAGACATCTGCGGGGTGCTGTAGCTTCCCCCCGTAACAGCGGTCCGAGGGATATTACATGGACAGCAAATGGATATGAGAACATCCCTGAAGCAGTCTTCTGGCAGGTGCGAGCCCAGGAGATAGAGAATATGACGGGTGTCTGCGTCTATATGGGGACATTCACCGGAGCATATGCGCTTGAGCCATCGGACTATGCCGAACTTATAAGCTCGGCCATGGGTATTGATTTGACGGAAGAGGAACTCATGTTGATGGGAAGACGTTCATATAATCTTGAGAAGGCATTTAACACCATCCACGCGGGTTTTGACAGGAAAGATGATCTTCCTCCAGCAAGATACATGGAGGAGCCGATTAAATCCGGACCATATGCAGGGCAGAGGTGTGATGGGGAAAAGTGGGATGAGATGCTGGACAGGTTCTATGAGCTTCATGAATGGGATAAGGAGACCGGCTGGCAGACAGGTAAGTGTCTAAGAGATCTGGACATGGATGACATTGCGGAGAAGCTCCAAGAGACGGGAAGATTGCTATAGAACCTTTAACTCCGGTCTTCCTTATGGCCGGGGTATATTTAACGATAGGGAGGATTATTGGAACATTGGAGGAAAAAAGCTATGGGATAGGGATAGGAAGTCAGCATTATAGTAGGATCGGCTGAAACATAACTGCTCAGGTTTACGGTTCAAGGGCTCAAAGTTCAAAGTTGTAAAGCTATGAACCATAAACCTGATAAACTGTGTGGCAACAATAAACCTAAAACTGATCAAGAGGAGAGAAATATGGCATTTAAAGCGATGATGACAACGTGTGAACCTTTGGAACCTGTTTATAAGACATACGCAGAGAAGTTTGAGAGGATATTAAGGATGTCGTCATCTTATCCCCTAGCCGTGAAGATGCTAACAAAGGACGATAATATCCCTGAGCAGGCAAAGAGGCCGTTAAGGGATTTCGGGTGCTACCTTAACACATGCCAGTGCTTTGCGCTTTCGCGCAGGACAGGAGAGATGATCGCGCAAAAGAAGGATGATATGTGGTGCTTTGAACCCGTAATAGCTTATGGAATTACAGGCGGGGATATGGACGCGTATAACGCGGGATTGGAGGCCTTTCTCGACGGAAAGACACGTTATCCCATGGGCGCAAAGGATCACGAAATCGCCCTTAAATGGGCCTCAGAGGTTCCCCGGTTTGAACCTGATCAATATGTAGGCATAATTTCGGCTCCCTTGATGAGGGCCGGTTTTCGGCCGGATCTGGCTATTCTTTTTATTAATCCGGTTCAACTGAACCTAGTGCTCAGTGGAATATCATATCAGTGGGGTGAATCGGTACAGTGTAAGATCGCATCAGAAGGCGGTTGTGTTAATTACGTCGTACCACCCATTCAGAACGGCGATTTCTGGATAAGCAATCCGTGTTATGGTGACATAGCATCGGCTATAGGTCTACCCAGTGAACTCGTGATTTCGATTCCCATGGAGAAGGTGGAACAACTGCTTGTTGGAATGGATCGTCCGAACATGGGAACGCCTACAAGATATCAGGTAGCGCCTGAGGGATGGTTGCCGCCTTTCTATGCTGAAATGGCAGAGATATTGAAGATGCATAGGGCGTCAAAGTAGTGACTTCATCTCTCTATGCCCCTTTATCGTTCCCTTCTCTCTAAAAACGGTTTTGGTGAAGCCAGCTCCCATCGGGCCTGAGGTCTCTCGGTGACGGCTCTTCCGCGGCTGTTCCTATGGAGATGGCAGCCGCTAATTCCATTCTTTTCGGAGCGTTTACGAGGCTGGCGATGGCATCCGGCATCTCTCCCCAGTAGGTGGTAATTTTTGAGGCCATTCCCTCGGCTGTTGCGGTAAGGAGCATATTCTCAATGCATGACCAGGCAGCGGCGGCATTTGTCCTGGCGCCGAGTTTTCCCATGGTCCCGGTGTCATAATAAATAAGGATCAGACTGGAGCTGGTGATACAGGATTTCTGCCCCGAGGCATCCTCCTCTTTCTCAGGAGAGACCGGTTCTTCCCTCGACTTGTCTCCCCTTGACAGGACGTATTTCATTTCACCGATCTTATCCTTTAGCTCCGGGTCATCAACAACGACAAACTCCCAGCACTGGTTATTCCCGGGTGAAGGGGCCTTTGTTCCGGCTTCGATTATTCGTTTTAACTGCTCTTCGCTGGCAGGGCCTTTGAATTGCCGGGTTGTCCTTCTCTTTTCTATGGCTTCATAAAGATCCATGATTTATTCCTCCTTTGATAATCGAAGAAAAGACTCCATACCCCGTATATCTCCTAATAAAACCAAAAATTCAGTTACTTGTCTATTTCCGTTAAATATATTTGCACACAGATTCTTCTGGAGAACCTAAATTTTTTGGTAACGTTCAAAAGTGTGTACATACCCGAAAAATGCTCCATTGAGAATGTGATGATTGTTTCTGAAAAGCGATATCTCACAAAAGAATTCCACCCATACCTTGCCGTGATCAAATATTTGGGGTTTGCGCCACAGGACATATGGCAGTTACTACAGGACTTTAAAAAACCCCAAATATTTGGTCACATGCAACCCCGGTAATAGATATCGCTTTGAAGAAATGAGCATCACATGATTTAATTATTTAAAAATAATCATTTCCTCATGAAACTGATAGTGTGCACACTTTTTAACTTTACCAGGTTTTTACACACGATTCGCATGCAAAGCAGAGTCTTAAAATGCCTGGTCAGGACTTGTCATAGTGGCTGAACTGCATGCTGAAGGTGCCCCGGCCCTGTGAGACGGAACGAAGGGAAGTGGAATAGCCGAACATCTTGGAAAGGGGGACACAGGCTGTCAGCACCTGAATCGTTCCTTTATTGGTAATCTGAGAGATCTTTCCCTGCCTGGTATTCAGATCGTCGATGACATCTCCCATGAACGCCTCGGGGACCAGTATCTCAGCCTCCATAATGGGTTCAAGAAGGATCGGATCAGCCTGTTGAAAGGAGTTCTGAAAGGCCATTCCGGCTGCCACATTAAAGGCCATGGCGTCGGATGTCTCGCGTATCCGGACATCCAGGAGGGAGGTTTCCGTGTCTAAAACGGGATACCCCATGATAACACCGTTGTTGGTTGCCTCATCAATGCCTTCCCTGATGGCATTGATGAACTCTTCGGTAAGATCCGGGTTTTCACAACGATCGACAAAGCGATTCCCTTCGCCTCTTTGTCTTGGAGATATCTCAATTTTGACACCGGCAAAATGTTGCTGTCCGGCCAGCTCTTTTTCAAAGACCTCCTCGTGCACCACCTTTTTCACCGCAGTCTCCCTGTAAACCACCTGGGGCTTTCCCTGGTTGGTCTCGACAAAGAACTCCCGTTTGATACGCCCAATAATGACCTCCAGGTGGAGTTCCCCCATACCTGAGATGACTGTCTGCCCGGTCTCATCATCAATCCTGAACCGAAAGGTGGGATCTTCATCGGATAGTTTCCTGAGGGCATCCATGAGCTTGTCCTGGTCTTGAACCCGTTTGGGCTCTGCTGCCACGGATATAACAGGTTCAGTAATCTGAATGGGCTCAAGCAGGATTGGGTCTGATGCGCTGCAAAGAGTATCTCCTGTGGCGGCTATCTTCAGACCCATGACCGCTATGATATCGCCGGCTGAGGCCTGATTTATCCGCGCCCTCTTATTGGAATGCATCTTTAAGATCCGCGCCATTTTTTCCTTAACCTTTTTCCCGGGATTATAGACAGTATCCCCTGCCTTTACTGAACCGGAATATATCCGAACGTAGGTCATCTTTCTGCCCCGGTCCATCATGACCTTAAATGCCAGGGCGGAAAAAGGCCCATTAGGATTGGCAGGTCTCGTTTCCTCTTTTCCGGTGGCAGGCACATCCCCTGTGATGGGCGGTACATCAAGGGGGGAAGGAAGATATTCAATGATGCTGTCAAGCAAGGGCTGTATGCCCTTGTTACGCAAGGCGGCGCCGCAGAAGACGGGAACCGTTTCAAGATTAATGGTTGCGGTTCGTATCGCCCGCTTTAACTCCTTTGGATCAATATCCTCATCAGATAGATACCTGTCCATTATCCGGTCGTCTTTGTCTGCCACGGTCTCTAAGAGCATCTCCCTGTATTTTGATGCCTCTTCCATCAGTTCTGAAGGGATCGGCATCTCCTTGAATTCAGCGCCTAGGGTCTCCTCTTCCCATATAACGGCTTTCATGCTCAGCAGATCAATAACTCCCTGATAATTCTCTTCAGATCCCCATGGTAGCTGCAGGATCAGAGGATCGGCTCCAAGACGATCCTTCGTCATCTCAATGACACGGAAAAAGTCAGCGCCGATACGATCCATTTTATTAACAAAGACCATTTTGGGCACTTTGTACCGATCGGCCTGATGCCAGACGGTCTCTGACTGGGGTTCTACCCCACCGACAGCACAAAAGACACCTATGGCCCCATCCAGGACCCTGAGTGATCGTTCTACCTCGATTGTAAAATCCACATGGCCGGGTGTATCAATGATATTTATAGTGTGCCCAAGCCAGTTGCAGGAGGTTACAGCAGAGGTGATGGTGATACCCCTCTCCCTCTCCTCCAGCATCCAGTCCATGGTGGCCTCTCCATCATGGACTTCACCCATCTTGTGTACCTTGCCGGTATAGTAGAGTATCCGTTCGGTAATTGTGGTTTTTCCAGCGTCAATATGGGCGATGATTCCTATATTACGTGTCTTTGTAAGTTTTTGTATCGATGACATATCCGGTCTTTCAAATTCTGTTCCCTGTTGATTACCTACGCCTAATATCTGAGAAAGAATTATGGGCGCAATCTTCTAATGCCTTTGCCACGTTGACATGAAGCGTAAATCTAAGGTATCCTGCCTTGCCTGTCAAGGCAATAAAGAGAGAGGGAGGTGTTCTTGCAAAGCTCAACCGGTCAGAGGTTGAAGGAGATGTTTGATCTCCTGTTGAATCATTTCGGCCCCCAATACTGGTGGCCGGGAGAGACTGTGCTGGAGATTATGACCGGGGCCATCCTCACGCAGAATACAAACTGGAAGAACGTGGAGAAGGCCATTGGAAACCTTAAGAAGGAGAACCTCCTTTCCGTGGAGGCCCTCCGGGCCATCTCACGGACCAGTCTTGCGGAAAAGATAAGGCCGGCCGGGTATTTTAACGTCAAGGCCGGACGATTAAAGAACCTGATAGACTTTATCGTGAAAAGATATAAGGGTGACCTCAAAGGCCTCCTGAACGAAGAGACAGTGGGGTTGAGAGAGGGACTCCTTACCGTAAAAGGGGTCGGACCGGAGACAGCGGACAGTATCGTACTCTATGCGGCACAACGTCCTGTGTTCGTCATTGATACCTATACCCACCGTATCTTAAATCAACATGGTCTGGCGGATGATCAGGCCACCTATTATGATCTCCAGGAACTCTTCATGGATAATCTTCCGGAAGATGTGATGCTTTTCAATGAATTCCACGCATTGATCGTTAAAACCGGCAAAGAGTATTGCCGCAGAAAGCCCCTCTGTGAAAGCTGCCCCCTTGCAGGTTGGGAAAGGTAGCCCGCATCTTTGTTGAATTTTTTATTTTTAGATAATAATATGTACTTTTCAGGTTCAAGGTTCAAAGGTTCAAGATTGGAGAACGATGAACCGTGAACCTTATAACCTGAGTAGTTACGATATTTATTTTAAAAAAGACTAAAGGATCCAATAAAATGAATGTATATATCAAGGCGCTAAGAGCGCCATTTATATCCGTATCTGTCGTGTCTGTCTTAATAGGCGCGGTATTTGCCTTTACAGAGAAGCATTTCTCCTTCTCTCTTTTTATTATTACCGTGGTAGGTGTGGCAGCGCTCCATCTGGCAGCCAACCTCCTCAATGACTATTATGATGCCAGGGGCAGCGATCCCATCAATGTGCGCCCGACACCCTTTAGTGGAGGGAGCCGGGTCATCCAGGATGGCGAACTAAAGGCCGGGATTGTCCTGGTGATGTCCCTTTTCTTTTTTGCCCTCGCCCTTTTTTCGGCTATCTTGCTCATATATTACGGCAGGCTCCCTGCGGTTCTTCTTGGCCTCCTGGGCCTCTTTGCAGGCTGGGCCTACTCCGCTCCCCCGCTTCAGCTTATGTCAAGGGGATGGGGCGAGATTGTGATCTTCTTTGCCTTTGGCCCTCTGGTCACTCTCGGCTCCTACTGTGTCATGTCAGAGAGCATGAGCCTTGAGGCCTTTGTCATGGGTGTTCCCATGGGCTTTCTCATCATGGGAATCATTTGGATAAACCAGTTCCCGGATTATCAGGCTGATAGGGACGCGGGCAAGAGAACCCTTGTGGTAAGGATAGGTCCGAAGATCGCAAGATACTTCTACTGCCTGATTATGCTGCTCTCCTTTGTGTCGATTATCCTGCTTGTCGGTGTCATGGGTTTCTCCTACTTGACCATGATCGCTTTTATCTCTTTTCCATTGGCCTTTAAGGCTATGAGGATTGCCTGGAAGGAGTATCTTTCTTACGAGGGCCTTATACCTGCCCAGGCCTTAACCGTACAGACGGCTATCGTCCAGGGTCTCCTCTTTGTCTTAGGCCTTTTTTTGAGCCGTTATATAAATGTCTAATATCTCCCTAAAGAGAATTCTCATTGTCTTTACTGGCCTTTTCACCATTGTGCTGGCCTTCCTTATCATGGGATTCGGCCTTTTTTTCGTAAGGCCCGCTGAAAAAGGAGAACATGATCAGATTATTATCGTTCGTGAAGGCATGTCTCTCAGAGAAGTGGCATACAGCCTGGAGAGGGAAGAGGTTATAAAGAGCAAGATACTATTTATGCTCTGGGCCAGACTCATGGGATACAGCAGAAAGATCAAGGCCGGAGAGTATCGGCTGAGTCCCAGTATGGCGCCCATCAGGATACTTGAGATATTGACAAGAGGTGTCATTATAACCCACCCTGTCACCATTCCCGAAGGCTTTTCAAGGGAGCAGATCGCCGAACTATTAGCGGCGAAAGGTTTTATTAGCAAACAGCAGTTTCTTGCGTTGACGGATGACCCGGATGTGTTAAAGAGGTACGATATATCAGGGACAAGCCTGGAGGGTTATCTCTACCCCGATACATACCAGTTCGGCCGGGGCTTATCCGCCGAATCAGTAATGAATGCGATGATTAATCGTTTTCAGGAGGTCATAGAACCCTATAAAGAGAAGGTATTGAAATCGGACATGACCGTGCAAGAAGTGGTTACGCTTGCATCCATTGTTGAGAAGGAGACCGGTCGCGCAGAAGAGAGACCTATTATCGCGAGCGTCTTTTTAAACCGCTTGAAGAAAAGGATGAGACTGGATAGCGATCCTACCGTGATATACGGTATCAAGGACTTTAGCGGCAACCTGACACGAAAAGATCTTTCCGAACCAACCCCCTATAACACTTACGTCATACGGGGCCTTCCTCCCGGGCCCATTGCCAGTCCCGGTCTGGAGGCTATCAAGGCCGTGCTCTATCCTGCCCAGACCGATTATCTGTACTTTGTGTCAAAGAATGACGGGTCCCACTATTTTTCAAAAACCCTGAAAGAACATAATCGGGCAGTGCAGAAATATCAGAAGAGACGGCGATCGAGATAGGGAAGATCTTCTGATAGGACTATGGCATGATGATACATGGGCGTATCATTATCTATGCATTTCCCAATATCTCAAGACTGTCAAGGAGATCGGCATTTCCCTCACCGGATTGAATCTCGTCTATTGGTCGATTTTTAAATGCCTCAACCATATATGTGATTTTTGAAATAACCAATCCACGAATAAGGTATTCAATGGTAAATCTTTGAGCCTCATTTATCTCCTTAAACTTGAATATCTTCATAATGTTGCTTATCATGGGAGCGATATTATTGTGTATCTCCTGCTGGTTGATTGTGAGTTTTCCATGCTTTTTTTTCCCCCATACTGCAGGGACAATATAGGTGATCGGTTCTGATAATAGCCTTTCCTTGTGAGAAAGGAAGACCATGTTTGTAGTTTTGTCAATAAGCTCCTTAATCGTTAGTATGCCGATCTCGTCCTCCTCCTTGGATAATGAGAAGGTGATGTACTCTTGCTCTTTGTCTGCCGTGGCATTTATTCTCTGACCGGTTATTTTTTCCTTTTTACTCATCTATTTACCATCAGTTTTATGATTTGCGGTCTCTTCAGTGAAGTCCGGCATATCTCGATATAGGTATTACTATCAATTTCCGTGCCAGATTATTTTCTGCTGAATTTTTAAATAAATACAGAATGTTGTGCTGATAAGCCGGCTATTCCATTGTTTAAGAGTACATTATACGCCATAATGCTTAACAAAATGTCATTAATTTGACGTAGATGTTGGATTATTTTAATCATCGCAAATGTTGGTATGTTATGGGGGGATTGGCCTTTGCTAATCATGCAAAGATCTCATGTTGTGGGAGCCAAGGAGAATTAGGTCTGCCTGAAAAGATCAATACTAATACGGCAATGATCATCTCTTCAAAGCGACCCCGCCCGGGCGGGGCTACCTTTTGAGGAAGGGGCCAAAGAATGAAGGCCCAGGGCTCCCCTATAAACCGGGATCTTCGACAAGGTGTAAGGCTCAAGGCCTGATGTATTAGGTATAGTTAGGAAAAATCAAAACCTTCCTTGCGCCTTTAGCCTTATGCCTTATTGTATATCGCCTGGAAGAGACGGCCATTACGTCCTTTGAGAAAGACACCTCTTTTGGGTCTAAACAATGCCGCGTCCTTCTTCCCCCGCGGTGCGGGGAATATTCTATGACAGGCACTGAATATCAGGATAGAAATCGTCAAAATTGTATGTAAACGTGGTCTTAATATGGTAATCTATATATCTTTCTTTCTGGATCACTCTTGGCCAAAATCGATTTTTATTGGACGGCATATTAACCCAAGATTACGATTGGAAAGGGGCGTGTCCCGCTGAAGCGGGATCTGAAGGGGCGAACTTGTTTAAGCGCTGGAAAACGTCACTCCACGAGACGAAGCGGGCGGCTGGTATCCTGTATTATCGGCCGGAATAAAATTGAGTTATCAACATGATTGAAAACCTGACGGACCATTCCACTATATTACACACGCAAGACAGTGGGGCGTGTGAGCGCATCACTGTGCGCAAATTAACAAAGCGCGATTTTTTGAAGTTGTGCGGAACGGGTTTCTGCGCCCTTTGCTTCACTCACCTCATCGGCTTTCCAAAAAGTCTAGCGGCGCAAATAGCCCAAAAAGGTCTTATTAAAACAAAGCTGTCACCCTATTATTCCCCTCTTGGGGGGAGAGAGACCCAGTGCGAGCTTTGTCCCAGACGATGCCGTATCTCCATGGGGAAGAGGGGCTTTTGCAGGGTACGCGAAAATCGGGATGGGAGATTATACAGTCTGGTTTATGGGAATCCTTGCGTGGTTCATTTGGATCCGGTCGAGAAAGAACCATTTTTCCATCTCCTTCCAGGTAGTAATTCTTTGACCATATCAACAGCGGGGTGCAATCTCCAGTGTAAGTTTTGCGAGAATTGGGAGATATCCCAGGCTTCCCCTGAAGATGTATACAGCTATGACATTCCGCCGGAGATTATGGTGAAGAAGGCCAATGAGATGGGTGCACCTTGCATATCATACACTTATGCGGAGCCCACTGTCTTTTATGAATACATGTCAGATATCGCCTCATTTGCAAAGAAGGCCGGCCTTATGAATGTGATACACTCCAATGGCTTCATCAATCAGGGACCGCTTCGAAACCTGTGCAGGGTGCTTGATGCGGCACAGATAGATCTAAAGGGATTCACGGAGAATTTTTATCGCGAATTGTCAAACGGTGAACTGGCCCCGGTACTCGAGACCCTGAAGACGCTTAAACAGGAGAAGATACATTTAGAGATCACTAATCTCATGATCCCCACAAAGAATGATGAGATGTCGGAGGTGAAGGAGATGTGCCTCTGGGTGAAAAGAGAACTGGGCGCTGATACACCCGTCCACTTCTCCCGGTTCTATCCTCTGAATAAGCTCCAGCGTCTACCTTTAACGCCGGTTTCTATGCTGGAGAAGGCTCGGGCCCTGGCTATATCTATTGGTCTAGAATATGTCTATATAGGGAAGGTGCCCGGGCACGAGGGTTGGAATACATACTGCCCCAGGTGCGGGAAGATAGTAATCCAGCGGACAGGATACATGATTACTGAGATGCGTGTGAAGGAAGGGAAGTGCGGATATTGCGGAAAGCCCATACCCGGAATCTGGGACTGAACGTGCGAGCTATAAGATAGGGACAGCACAGGATTTTAAATATCGCTTTGAAGAAATGAGCATCACATGATTTAATCATTTTAAAAAAAACATTTCCTCATGAAACTGATAATGTACACACTTTTAAACTTTACCGATATTTTACTATGATCGGTGCTTTAAATAAATGTTCTTGATCGCCACGGACTGAGGGTCAAGGTTGGTCAAACCGGATTTTTCAGCCCATTTCATTGCTTCCAGGAATTCCTGCACAGTGATTCCCCGTGCAATCTCCGGATAATTAAAGGCCTGGTATTCCACGCGGTATTGAGCCATTATGTTTACATAGGTCGATCTGGAAAGACTCTCAGATACCCACCTGACGAATTTCTCTGTCCCGGCCACCCGGTTTGGCATAACCAGGTGTCGGATCATCAGGCCGCGAAGGGCAATTCCTTTTTCATCGGTCAGTAGTTCCCCGACCTGGCTGTTCATTTCGATTATGGCTTGCTGCGCGACTTCCGGATAGTCTGAAGCGCCGGATGAATATTTTTCCGCCTTATAGGCATCCATATATTTCATGTCAGGCAGATAGATGTCTACGATATTGTCCAGTAGCCTCAATATCTCCAAGCGTTCGTACCCGCTGGTGTTGTAAACAAGGGGAAGATGAAGCCCTTTTTTTAAGGCAATTCTCACGGCATTAAGGATATTGGGCATTACGTGAGTCGGAGTGACAAAGTTGATGTTATGGCAGCCGATATCCTGAAGCTTGATCATCATATCCGCCACGTCTTCATCTTGAACTTCTCTTCCTCTTCCCTCATGTGAGATAGGCCAGTTTTGACAGAAGGCGCAGCGGAGGTTGCAGTTGGAAAAGAAGATGGTGCCGGAACCATTTTGGCCGACAAGTGATATCTCTTCTCCAAAATGGGGCTGCATGCTGTAGATCACGGGTTTTGCCGGTGCCCGGCAGAATCCCCTTTCTCCTTTCAGACGATTTACCCCGCACTGTCTGGGACAGAGTCGGCATTCTTCGAATATGGCGTAGGCCTGTTTGATCTTTTGAGCCAGTCCACCTTCTTGCTCCAGTCTCTCATAGGCAGGCTTCCATGGTTTTGTCCCTTTTTGAGCGGCATGGAGGGGTAAGGGGGATATAAAGAGAGAGGTACCCATGAAAAGAGAGCTTTTGATAAAATCTCTGCGCGTAATTTTCATGAATAAAACCCTATTACAAAATAAAGATTCGACGGCTTCTCTTTATAAGGATAAAGATTCTGGTCTGTTTATTCCTGTAGATGTGGTCTGGTTGGTTGAAAAGCGCCGTAATACTATCCTGTATCCAGAATCTCCCTGATCTTCCGGGCAAGGACTCTCATACTAAACGGCTTCTGTATGAAGCCGTCACAACCCCGTTTCAATATCTCGGCAGCGTGCCCGGCAATACTGTATCCGCTTGAAAGAAGAACTTTAATGTCAGGGCTGATCTCCTTTATCCTGTCATAGGCCTCACTACCGTTCATGTCAGGCATGACCATGTCCAGGATGACTATGTCAGGTGAAGGAGCATGGTGGTCCTTTGCTTTACCGACTATCTCCAAGGCATCCTTCCCGCTTCTTGCTGTCAGTACCTCGTAGCCTATCTCCTTAAGTATCTTCTCCCCCACATCGATAATCATATCTTCGTCGTCCACAAGAAGTACCGTCCCCGTGCCTCTGATGATCTCAAGACTGATATCGCTCTTTGTTTTTTGTTCTATACTCTTTTCTTCTATTGCCGGCAGATAGATATCAAAGGTGCTCCCTTCGTCTTTCTTGCTGTGGACATCAATAAAGCCGTCATGATTCTTGATAATGCCGTAAACAGAGGCAAGGCCCAGCCCTGTTCCCCTGCCTATCTCCTTGGTGGTAAAGAATGGATCAAATATCTTATTTCTTGTCTCTTCATCCATCCCGATCCCGGTATCCCTAATGGATATCTTTACATACCTGCCGGGTTCTACCTGATATGCGCCGGCAAAGCCCTCATTCAGAATAATGTTTTTTGTTTCAATGTAGAGGTTTCCACCGCCGGGCATCGCCTGCCAGGCATTGACATAGATGTTCAACAGAGCCTGCCCGATCTGTCCCTGATCAACCTCTGTTCTCCACAGATCCTCTTCATATTTTCCGCGAATAGTAATCTCTTTCTTGGTGCGGCCGAACATACGATTCTGAGCCTTTATGTGTTCATTCAGGTCAGTGGATATGACCTCGTATTTACCGCCCCTGGCGAAACCGAGGAGCTGTCCGGTAAGACCCGCCGCGCTTTTGACATATTCCTCCACCTCCTTTAGATGCTCAAAATGGGGATGGGAAGAATCAGCACCTATCAGCATCAGGGAGGCGCGGCCCTGAATACCCATGAGCAGGTTATTGAAGTCATGAGCTATGCCTCCTGCCAGAGTTCCCAGGGCTTCCATCTTCTGGGCCTGTAGAAACTGGGCTTCAAGTTCAACACGATGGTTAATATCACTTATCATACACCTGCTTGCGATTATATTTTCATCCTCATCCAGTATACCGTTTAAGGTCAGGCTGCCCCAGGTCAAGGTACCATCCTTCTTAATGATCCGGATTTGTTCATTGCGAATTCTCTCACCCCGGAGAAACCTTTCAAATATCGCATTAGCCTTGTCTTTGCCGTCATGTGTCTCAGAAAACAGTTCCATCACGTCCTTACCGTTTAATTCCTCTCGATCGTATCCTGATATCTCTTCAGCCATCCTGTTGCAATTGCCGATTATTCTTTTTAGGTCAACGGTAAGATAGGCAATTGGGGCCTCTTCATACAGGTCTCGCAATCTTTTTTCGCTAACCCGTGCCGCCTCCTCTGCCTGCCTGCGCTCTGTGATGTCTCTTAGTACTTCAATAATGGACAGGCTGCCGTCAGGGTTTGAAAGCGGGGCTGCCGCCACATCGAATTCTCTGTCCCAAATAATGTTTGTGAATTGTGATCCTCCCCTGTTTTTGTGGGAAGCATGCTCCATGGGACAATCAGAACACCTTGAGCCTTTACCCAGGCTACTCCAGCATACCTGACCATTATTTATGCCAAACTTCTCTTCTGCCGCTGTGTTTACAAATTGTACAATATGGTCTGCACTTACAATCAATACGCAATCACTCATGCTACCCAGCCATACTTGCAGGTTCTCCCTCGATCGTAGGACATCGCTGTATAACTTTACATTCTCTATGTTCATGGACATCTGACCGGCCAGGGTGGAAAGTAACCGTGTATCTTCACTGGAATAGGACTGTTGGGAAATCTTTGGCCCTAAGACCAGCAATCCCGATAATTCACCCTCTCGACTCTTGATAGGAACAAAAAGCTCTGCTCTCATCTGTTCAAGGTTATCCTCTTCTCTGCACGTTAAGCTTTGCAATTGAGGAATAATGTGGATCTCTTCAGAAAACAGAATGCCCTTGTGAAACTTCAACCATTTGACAAGAGGGCTGTTGTTCCTCAGCACAATTCCAGAGGGAGGTCTGTCCAAGCAGGCAGAAGATACAACAGTAAAACCGTCAGTGTTTTCATCCGGCAGTAACAGGCAGGCACTTGAGCTTCGCAATGCGCCGTTGACCAGTTCAACCATGGTAGAGCCTATCTTCTCAACTCTCGTGAGAGTTTGAGTTTCACGAGTGAATTGCTCCAGTGCCTTGAGGTAATCATATCTATCTCGGTAAAAGAGCAGGTCTGCAAACTGTTGTGACCAGCTATATAGCGGTCGCAGGATAATGGCTAACAATAATATAATGAAAGTGTGTGCCCACCATGGCTGCAGTATTGCCTCAAACATGTAACTCATCAAATATAATAATCCTGCATAGGGTATGGCCACTGCGGCACTTACCAGAACGTAGGCCATACCCTTTCGGAATACGACGTGGATATCCAGCAGGTGGTATTTCAAGATCGCTATGGTGGTGAAGATACAAAGAAGCAGGGTACCGATGACTCCCATGGGGGGGAGGATGATCCCCAAAGCAGAGAGAACATCAGGTATCGCCGTAACGGCAGCGAAACCCATGCCGATAAAAATGTAAAGGTAACAGTTCCTTTCCTCATGCACATTGGAGGCTCTATATGCTTTGATAAGGTTGATAAGAGCATACGTCAGAAGAAGATAGGTTGCTGGCATAAGGAGGCGGAAAAGTGGTCCTGAAAGGGGGTAATACCCGTAGGTGTCTCTCGACATACCTCTTATGAACAAGTCGCTTGGGGAGAGAACAAATACCACGAGCAGAAGCACGTAGAGTACAGGGATGACGCCTCTTTTCGGTCTTATGCCAGTATAGGCAAAGGTAAAGTGGAGGAAGAAAAGAGAAAGGGTAGGGACCATGGCTATCATTGCCTTTTCCCAGAGGAGGGCGCTCTCAAAATCAGGGCTGGCACGCATGAAAAAGAGGGTTATGCAATAGAGTGCCACCGAAAGAAGAAAAAAGAAGAATAGCCGGTGAGCAAAGCTTCTACGCTGCCTCCATATCACCAAAAAAGACAGGATAAGAGTGATAATAAAGCCAACTACTGGCATTGAAAGGTATAGATTCATTACCCTCCTTTGCTCAGGTGAAGGAGCTTTTCCATAACCTCATCCGAAGCACACATGTGGGTGGGCTTGAGATGTGCCATGCTGGCCCCTTCTTTCTTTTTCTCTTCGAAATAACGCTGGAAGCTGCCCTGGGGGAGGAGGCTCACCCTCAGGGGATTCGGTTCCAGGTCGGTGGTAGCTTCCTTATAATGGCGATCCATAACCCTGATCTGCTCGTTGACGAGATACCGCAGCTCCTCCGCCGTTCTTTTCTCTCCTTGTTTCAGCTCAATGTAGAGGTGAATGACAGGCTTACCTTCCTCCTGCTCCTTGCGCATTGTCCAGTCTTCGAAGTCGACCCCGGTACCAGCTATAGCATGCCAGACGGTGCGTTCATCCAGCCTGGCAATCCCGAGAACATCGATGATATCACCCACCCGCCCGGCGAAGACCATCTGGGGGAGCTGACAGCCCGTCTCCTCATCCCTCAGGGCGACTACTCTGAGCAAGTCTCCCGGTCGGTATCTCAGGAAGGGCATGCCGTGGAAGTTGGTGGTGACAACCTCATAGGTCTTCCCCTCCTCAAGCTCATTCAAGAGAACGGTTGGGGGCTGGTATTCCTTATCTTCCCGACTTTTGCACCATTCCTTCTCGGGGATGAACTCCAGGAAACCCAGGTCCGGGATAAAGACCAGCCCTTTCCTGTTCCACCCCTCCAGAGCTAAGGGCCCCCCTTCAGTGAAGACATAGAATTCGCAGGGTGTTTTCCCCCAGTAGTAGGCTATCTTATCCCGGTAAATAGAGGTGTCTGTTCCCGCGCAGAGGACAGCCCTTGGGTTCCAGAGGTCTCGGGGCAGCATTGCTCTCCCCTCCCTTTTCGCGCGCAGCTTGGCCCTGATTATGCGGAAGAGCAAGGCCGGGTGGAGCATCGCAAGGGAAAACTTCCTCTCTCCGCTGCGCTGGCCTAAGCCCTCCCCAATCTTGACTAAGACGCTACTGAGAGAGTAAATAACATCTATCCCCTTTAGCAAAGCCATACTGACGCCCTTTTCAATCTTCTGCGGAAACGCCATCATCTCCGATTCCTCTAGGGGGGGCATGTCTTGCATAGAGAACCGTTCAGCCATGGCGTAGGTGACGATGGCCGAGCCATAGGGTCTGGGCGGTGTATTATGGAACAGTCGAATCCCTGGTTGAATATTGACCTCCCCTTTACTGCTAGCTGATGCAAGGATCATCATAGCTATTCCGTTCCTAACCCATATGTCGAGGCTCCTCTCAGTGAGAGGCACCCACTTGAAGGTTCCTCCCGCGCCCGAGGTATGCGCCCAGATGTGGGGTTTTACCGCCAGAGCATCCTCATTCTGTTGCCCAAGATAGGGGGCATAATCCTCATAGGTGGTCAGGGGAACAACCTTGCGGAATTCATCTACACTTGAGGGCTTTTGGTTCTGCATAATCTTTCTGCCCAAAGGGCTGTTAGCCACAAGCTCGATCTCATCCAGTAGCAAATGCTCCTGCATTTCCATGAACTCCTCCAGGGAGAGATCCAGGAAGCCGCAATACTTCTGCCAGATTTTAGCGTCATCTGAGATACGGAAGAATTTGTCTTCGGGGCGCATTGGAATATACCTCCTTTTGTTATTTGGTGCCATAGACAATCAGGTCTTGATAGATGCTATCCTCTTCTATTACGGGGAGCATTAAATAGTTTACATTTAGGCTGCTGCATACAGAACGCTTTTTCCTAGAAAGTATTGGCGAATTTTGCTTGGCTGTCGTTTTCGACTGAAGAGAAAAC
>JAFDAM010000045.1 GCA_019313825.1 Deltaproteobacteria bacterium | reverse complement strand
ACAGGCTCTTGTCCTCATTCCCATAAAAGATCTCCCTCCCCTCGTTTCCGCGGGAAAGGATGTGATAATAGGCCCCTTCGTATTCAATCCGCCATGGCCTGGCCATTCCCTACCGACCCTCCTCTCGCACATCGAGATAACAGACAACATAGCATATCACAATTCACAAATCAAGATTTGACCCCGGCCCCGTTTGTGACACCCCTGTCGTTTCAGCTATTTTATCCTGCGGCCATCCAAGACGGCTCAACCGGATGATAACGGTGTCTCTGCTTGTTTTCTGCCTGGCGCGGATATCTAAGGGAATGGGGACATCTTTAAATAATTCAATAAATCGCCCAATTTTTCCAGATAACTATAAAAACCTCAGGATATCAGTCGACCGGAAAACCGGTGATAAGTCTGACGTAGGGAGCCAAGAGGAACATCCGCAAATAAGAAGTAAATAAAATGAATCTGAGAACGGTTATTTACTGGTACACTTCCAAGTTGTAGATGTTGGGGAGGCGAGTGAGCCCTTTAGGGTGAGCTCGCGGAGCCTCCCCAACTCTTATATAGGGACGTTATATATAAGCGGTTCACCGAGCACTTTCCCCACTGCAATGCCCCATCTATACTTCTTTCGGCACGACCGTGCCAGGAAGGGCGTACACAAGAAGAATAAGGGGCAGTTTGGGGAGAAGTATTGGTACAAGTGGTGGAAAAAAGCGTGCAGAAACCTTGAGATTGAAGGTGTGGACCTCTATGGAGGCACCCGGCATAGTACAGTAATAGACCTTGGAGAACACTATACTCCTGAGGAAATCATGCTCAATGGTACTGGACACACCACCAATAAAGCGTTCTCTCGGTACTTCCAGTTGAAGGTGGATAAAAAACGGGAAATCTATCGGAGAGCGCGGGGTAAGGGTGATACGAAAGTGATACAGTTGAATGCATCAAATGGGAAAGGTAACTTCTTGAAATTACATATAAAGGGTGGTGGAGGCGGGGGGAGTCGAACCCCCGTCCGAAAACATTCCACTTAAGCATCTACATACATAGCCTGATATTAATTTTCGCCCCGGGTTTCCTACCAGGCTTGGTTGCCAAGGGTTAACCTGTGAAATGATTCGCCTCACCGATCCACAGGTTCATCGGATTGGCTATCCTGCTGAGTCGACGCCCTAATCCATCTCGCAGGATAGATGAACAGGACGTTAGCCTATCTTTTACGCGGCTAAGGCGTACGCATAATCGTCTGCGGTTGTTTTACACCCACCTGTTTTACGAGCAGATGGAACCTCGATATGCAACTTAAGCTTCTTTATCCCCGTCGAACCCGTTTCGCCCCCATTCAATAAAAGATTGATATGACTTATGATTTGATTAATGCAATATTATAAACACTTTTCAGGCAATAGTCAATAATTACGCTTCTTTCTGGCATAGTCCATCTCTCTTTTCATCTCCTTTTCCCGAAGGGTATGCCTTTTATCCACCTTCTTTTTACCTTTTGCAAGGCCCAGCTCCACCTTGGCCCAGCTCTCTGAAAAATACACTTTCAACGGGATAAGTGAATATCCTTTCTCCTTGGTCTTGCCAAGCAGGCGTTTTATCTCTCGTTGGTTAAGTAGAAGTTTTCTGGTCCTTTTTGGTTCCAGATTGAGATAATGGGCGTAAGGATACGGGGTAATATGCATATTATGAAGGAAGACCTCCCCGTTCTTTACGCTGGCATAGCCATCTACAAGGCTTGCCCTCCCCTGCCGAAGGGATTTCACCTCAGGCCCTAAAAGGGCTATTCCCGCCTCAAAGACCTCATCGATAGAATAGTTATGATAGGCCTTCCTGTTTTGACAAACAATCTTTTTCCGCATAAATGTTCCAAAGGCAGTCTCTATTAAGTATTAATTAAACTGTGCCGACGAGGAGGTCTAATTCTGGAATGAACTAACTGTCAGCGCCGGCGCTAATGTGTTGATTTATCAATAGAGACCTTCATATAAAAATCTTTCTCTTGCAGATCCGGCATTAGGGGCTCTATCCTTTTTTCAATAAATTGTCGTACTTCCTTTGCTGTATTTAATGCCAGGATATCCTGTAAATCAGCCATGGCCTCCTCTCTGGAGATCGATCGGATAATTTTTTTAAGTAATGGGACCCCCCCCGCATTCATGCTCAGTTCATCAATGCCGATTCCCACTAGGATGGACACGCAAAGGGGATCTCCAGCCATCTCACCGCATAGCGAAACATCGATATCGGCTTCCTTTGCGACCTTTACCACCTGCCGTATCATCCTGATGACGGCGGGATGATACGGCTCGTACAGGTAAGCGACATGTTCGTTAACCCTGTCAATAGCCAGGGCATATTGAATCAGATCATTTGTGCCTATACTGAAGAAATCCACGTGCTTTGCCAATACATCCGCCAAGGTTACGGCTGACGGGACCTCAATCATTATGCCGACCTTAATATCCCGATCGTATTTCACATTCTCTTTTTCAAGCTCATCCATAACCTCTTTAAGAATCTGTTTCGCATCAAGGAGTTCCTGCAATCCTGATATCATTGGAAACATCAACCTGATCTGCCCATAAGCACTCGCCCTGAGTATAGCCCTCAGTTGACTTTTAAAAATATCCCGCTCTTTCAGACACAATCTAATGGACCTGAGCCCAAGGGCCGGGTTCGCCTCTCCCGGCGACTCATTATTTGATAAAATCTTGTCTCCTCCCAGGTCAAGCGTCCTTATGGTAACCGGAGCGGGGGAAATTTTTTCTACCACTTCCTTGTACGCCTCAAACAGCTCCTCTTCGTCCGGAATCTTTTTTTTCTGCAAATAGTGGAATTCCGTCCTGTATAAACCGATACCTTCGGCGCCATACTCCTTCGCTGCAACTACCTCTTCTATAAACTCTATATTGGCCTTGATAGCAATTTTATGTCCATCGACAGTTTCTGACGGCAGATGGCTTAACTGGAGGATACTTGATCGATATCTCTCATGCTGAATCTCTTTTTCCTGGTAAGCAATAATGGTATCATCATCAGGCCCTATGATAACCTCCCCTATATATCCGTCGACGATGATCAGTGTACCGTCTTGAATAAGGCTAGTAACAGATTCCAGGCCCACCACAGCCGGGATCTTTAATGCCTGTGCCATGATCGCCGTATGGGAGGTCCTGCCTCCGACGTCGGTTATGAAGCCCATGACCTTTGAGGTATTTAACTCACTTGTATCGGCAGGAGACAGATCATGCGCTACGATAATTACACGCTCATCTATCTCGAACAGACTCTCCATCTCCTTTCCCGATAAGTTTCTCAAAATCCTCTCAGCAACATTTTCCACATCATTGATGCGGTCTCTTATATACTCGTAATCTATCTTCTCAAAAAGCTGTCTTATCTTCCTTACCGATTTTTTCAAAGCCCATTCCGCATTTATCTTTTGATCCAAGATGGTGTTAATGGTCGAATCCGTTATCATGCTGTCATCTATGATCATTAAATGCGTATCTAGTATAAAGGCATGCTCCTTGATCTGGTCCGACATCCTGTTTTTTAGGGTAACAATCTGTTCTTTAGTCGCATCCAGGGCCTCTTTGAACCGTTCCACCTCCTTGCTGATCTCTGAGTCATCAATAAGATACTGGTAGACGATCTTTTCTCTAGATCTGTCTACAAGACGGGCCTTGCCGATAATTATTCCAGGAGATACTGCTATCCCCTGCAACTTATCGTTCCCAATGACCTGATGATCCTTCATTTTTGCTCGCCAAACCTCTGTTTGAAAAGTTCAGTTAACCTATCCATTAACTCCGCTGAGTCTTCACCAACCGCCTTAGCCTGTATCTCGGTCCCCTTGGGGCATGCCAGAGTAAGTATAGAGAGGATACTGGACCCATCCACTTCATGGTCCTCTTTTTTGAAGAACAGTCTTGAGCTATACTGTCCGGCCAGTTCCACAATCCTGGCCGCAGCGCGCCCGTGCAGTCCCAGATCGTTATTAATCTTTAGTCTCTTTATCTGCTCCATCCGGTAGATTCATTACTGTGAGATCGCAGGCTGAGCCTGTCCGATCAGATGATTGTGTATAAACCCTTTTTTCAGGTCCCGATTCTCTTTCTAAAATATCTTTAGTATAAATGTGTAAATTATAATCCAATCATATATTATTAGCTATGATTATTTTAATTATTTAGAGCCTTTTTCATAGACAGACACGCCTTATATATAGTTCTGTAAGAGAATCCCTGCTCTCCTGATAATTCTGTGGCAATCTCTCTGATACTCATCCTGTTTTCCTTCAATAGTTTCTCGATCTTTTCTTGGGTTCCCTTGCCCAGTACGCGGTTGCCCACTTTATTTTGCGTCCCCGCAACCACAAGGGTAATTTCACCCTTTATCTCATTTTTTTCGATCTCTCTTAAGAGAGAGCTAACCATCCCCCGTTTCACTTCCTCATATACCTTGGTCAACTCCCGAAGGACGACTATCCGGCGGTCACCAAGAATATTTTTAAGATCCGTCAGCATGGCCGTAAGGCGGTGAGGCGCCTCATAGAAGACCATTGTCCGGAACTCATTTACCACGCTTTTTAGCTCTTTTCTCCTTTTGCTCGCCCTGCTGGACAAAAAACCTAAAAAGAGAAACCTATCCATCCGCAGTCCGGATACTGAAAGCGCTGCGATTACTGCAGAGGGGCCCGGGATTGGAGTTACTTTTATCTCTTCCTCCAGGGCCATATTAATAAGCAAAGCCCCTGGATCTGACACAGCCGGCGTGCCTGCGCTGGTAATTAGGGCAATATCAGAACCGGACTTCAATCTTCTGACAAGTTCGGCCCCTTTAGTCCGCCGGTTGTGTTGATTGTAGCTGGTTAATCTGGTGTTAATGCCGTAGTGACGGCAGAGTCCCCTTGAGTGCTTCACATTCTCGGCAGCTATCAGGCCTACGCTCTTCAGAGTCTCTATCGCCCTAACAGTGATGTCTCCAAGATTACCAATGGGCGTAGAGACGATATACAGGGCGCCATAACGCTCGTTGTGTCGGCTCGCTTGTTTCATATCATTCAATTTTAAAGAATCCCGGGATAGAAGCCGGGCCACGATTCACCCAAGAGGGGCGTACTACTCAAGAAGGCAATGCCTCTCTCTTCAAGGAGATATCTAAGTAAAGAACCCACGCCCCTCGAAGATTCCCGCTAAATTTGGCGGGAGAAGGACGTGTCTTTGTTTGCACCATAAAAGGATATATCGACCATAGGTGGCGATGGCTGTCTCTTTAAGACGATATCTTTTTAGAATTCCACTTGACTCTGCAGTGGTCAAATATTTGGGTTTTATACCTCTGAATCCTTTGGAGTCAGCAACTGACTTGGCAAAGCCCAAATATTTGGCCCCTTCCTCAAAAGGTAGTAGATATCGTCTTGAAGAGATAGCCATTGCCGGTTTGAAATATTCATTCCCGTCATATTAATATGCCAGTTCAAAGGCATTTCTTATGACCTCAATCTCCTTTTTGTCTCCTTCGATGTTTACCGCAACCACGTCAAATCTGGATCTTACGTCACAACAATTATTGGCCTTCATATAGGCAAGGGCGACCTTGGATATCTGCCTCTTTTTTCTGGGGGTTATGGCCTCTTTCGCGTAATTAAGGGATCCGCCTTTTCTTGTCTTTATCTCTATAAAGACAAGGCAGTCACCATCTCTGGCAATGAGATCAATCTCTCCAAGGGGGCAACGGTAGTTTCTTGCGATGCACTTATAACCGAGACGCTTGACCTTTTTAAGGGCCAATTCCTCCCCCAGCTTGCCCAGATCGAGTCTTTCCCTTGTCAATTCAACGAACTCCCCTGAAGGTTAATCTATGAATCGGACAGGGACCATACTGTTTTAAGGCCGCCCGATGGAATGCCGTCCCATAACCTTTATTCTGGAGAAATCCATATTCAGGAAACAGTTCATGGTATGAATTCATGATCCCGTCTCGATAGACTTTGGCCATGATAGAGGCTGCTGCGATGCTCTTACTTCTCTGATCACCCTTTTTAATGCACTTCTGGGGGATATCAACCGGAACTTCATTGATACCGTCAACAAGGAGATATTCCGGGGCTGGTTCAAGGGATAACACGGCCTTTTTCATAGCCTCAAGCGAGGCTTTCAGGATGTTGATCTTGTCAATGGATGTATGGGACACGACTCCTATACCGACGGATAAAGCACTCTCATTAATGACGGGAAAGGCCTCGTCCCGCGCCTTTTCGGTCATCTTTTTGGAATCTTTAACCCCCGACAATTTTGTCCCTTCACGAAAAATCACTGCAGCAGCGACGACCGGGCCTGCCAAAGGACCTCTTCCAACCTCATCAACTCCGGCTATCAATCCGTATCCATCCCTCCAGGCTATTGACTCATGAAGAAGCAGGTTGTTCTCCGAGGGGATACTGGTTTTGGGGAAAAGTGGTAGGTTATAGTCTGAAGTATTCAATAATCCCTAAGAAGAAAGATTTTAAGTCCTTTTTTCCTTGATACGCGCTGCTTTGCCTTTCAGTTTTCGCATATAGTACAATCTTCCCCTTCTCACCTTGCCCCTCGAGACTATCTCTATCTTATCAATAATAGGAGAGTGAAGAGGAAAGATCCTTTCCACCCCAATTCCGTATGATACCTTACGAACTGTAAAGGTCGCCCCTATATTTCCTTTTCTTTTACGGATGACAAAGCCCTGAAATATCTGTATTCGTTCTTTCTCACCCTCTTTTATCCTGGCGTGGACCTTGATGGTGTCGCCCGGTTTAAAATCGGGGATGTCAACTCTCATCTGCTCTCTTTCGAGATTTTCTATTATATTCATATCTCCTCCTGGTTACATCTATCGCAACATTTTCCCTTTTTAGTTAATTTATCAATACTATGCGGATCTTCATTTAAAAGATCTACAGAGCTGTTTTCTATTGATATCTGCCCGCCAGACGATCCAGGATTATCCCTGCCGCCGTCCTAACAGACAGGTGATTATAGTCCGTGTTTCCTGCAATGGGTTCCAATATATGATCGACCTTATTTATAACCTCCTCATGGAGGCCCCAAGCTGTTCCGAATAGCAGGAAGACTGCCCTTTCAGAATTTAATATCTCTTTTGCGCCGGAAAAGGTTATGGATCTTTCCGGCTGTTTGGAGGCATCCGTTGCTATTAGAACCGGTTCCTCACCCTCCATCTCTTTGATCTCTCCTATGGATTCCTTAAGTGACGTAACAATACCTATAAGCTCTATTGCTTCCCGTCTGTCACTGTTATAGCTCGCGCCATATCCGATGATCCAGTGTCTTAAGATGCGCTCTGCGAGTTTTTGCTGATCCTCCAGAGGGTTTATTACAAAGAATCTCTTTACACCATATGTCCTGGCCAGTCTGGACAGGTCATGAAGATCGAAATTAGTTATTGCTGAGGCTATTCTTTCATCATTCTTATTATAGACAGGATAATGGAGAAGACCGATATAAAGCCTCATTCTAAATCTATTTCCCCTGTGTCTTGGCCAAGAATGCCTTATCTTCTTCGCTTAATCTGGCCTTTTTCAGCAGATCCGGTCTCCTCTCGCGCGTTCTCTTTAAGGATTCGGCCCTGCGCCACATACGGATCTTTTCATGATCACCGGATAAAAGGACCTCAGGAACCTCTTCTCCTTTAAAAACCCTTGGTCTGGTATAATGAGGGTATTCCAGCAGTCCTTCTTCAAAAGAATCCTCAAGATTGGACCTTTCACCCCCTAAGACACCCGGAACCAGGCGGCTTACCGCATCTATCACAACCATGGCCCCCAATTCACCGCCGCCCAGGATATAGTCGCCAATGGACAGCTCCAGATCAATATAGCCGGATCTGATCCTTTCATCCACACCCTCATACCGGCCGCAGACGAGGATTAGCTGATCCAGTTTGGCCAACTCCCACGCGGTGGGCTGGTCAAGTGTCTTGCCCTGTGGTGTAAGAAGGATATCAAGGGATCGGCCATTGACCCTTTCTACGGATCTTAATGCCCGATATACGGGGCCCGGTTTCATTACCATACCGTTGCCGCCGCCATAAGGGCGATCATCCGTCACTTTATGACGTCCCCGGGCAAAGGAGCGTATGTCGGTAAGGTTGATATCCACCAATCCCTTTTGAACAGCCCGTCCCAAGATTCCCCCCTTTAAGAATGGGGGGAACATCTCAGGGAATAGAGTGAGAATATCAAACCTCATCTAAATCAAATAGTCCCTCTACTTCGGAAATAATCATTCTTTTATTTTCAAGGTCAATATCTTCAACCACGTCATGAATGGCAGGAATCAGGGTCTCTGATTCTCCTTCCCTGACTACATAGATATCATTGCTGCCGGTGGTTAAGATATCTCTCAAGGTACCGATATATCTGCCTGTATTCAAGAATACTTTTAGGCCAATGAGTTCGAACCAGAAATATTCATCCTCTTTTTCACGTCTTAAGGAATCTTTCCTTATGAAGATCTCTGCTCCGTGACATCGTTCCGCCTTCTCCAATGAATTTAACCCATCCAATTTCATTAAAAAGACATTTTTGTGCGGCCTTACGGATATCACCGTATATTCGTGTGTCTCTTCGGGATCTGATTTGAGAAAGACGGTTCCGGCATTCAGGAAGGATCTCTCGGATTGGGCATAGGACCAGATCCTTAAGAGGCCCTCCAGCCCATGAGGCCGAATCACCTTTCCCACGAGGAGCAGATTTTCAGGAGAAACCCGACGCAAAACTATTCGATAATCTCCAAAACAGATCTCTTGTGCAGCTTGGTGGAAGATGCACTGAGAATGGTTCTCATGGCTCTTGCAGTTCGTCCCTGCTTGCCAATAACCTTACCCAGATCTTCCTTGGCTACCTTCAATTCAATCACAGAGGTCTGCTTCCCTTCTATCTCGGTTACAAAGACATCTTCCGGTTTGTCCACTAACGCCTTAGCAATGTATGCAATCAAGTCCTTCATCTCAAACAACCTCCATCTCTGAATTCAACACAACATCACATCAATTCGTCATTGTAGGAACCTTAAGTAACCCTTGTTTCTTTAGAATTGCCCTGACTGATTCCGAAGCAATAGCACCTTTTTCTATCCATCGGTTGACCCTGGCTTCATTGATCTTTATCTGGACCGGATCTTTCATGGGATCATACGTCCCTAAAATTTCCAAAAACTTTCCATCACGCGGCGCCTCTGAATCAGCCGCTACCAAACGATAAAACGGTCTCTTTTTTGTACCCTTTCTGGTCATTCTAATTCTTACAGCCATTTAACTCTATCATCCCCCTTCTCTGGTAGGTAAACAAATCTTATTGAAATATAGGCGGCATACCGAGATGCCCCTTATTGGTAAGATGTTCCATCATCTTTTTTGTCTGAGTAAAATGCTTTAACAACCTATTCACATCCTGAACCTTTGTCCCGCTTCCCCGCGCGACCCTCTTTCTTCTGCTCCCGTTCAAGATCTTGTGATTAGATCTCTCCTCTTTTGTCATGGAATTTATAATGGCCTCAATCTTGACCAGATCCTTCTCATCGGGCTTCAATTGTTTTAATTGCTTTAACTGACCCATGCCCGGCAGCATACCGAGGATCTGGTCAATGGAGCCTATCTTTTTTATCTGCCTTAGTTGTTTCTGAAAATCCTCAAGATCAAATTCTCTCTTTCTCAGCTTCTTCTCTAATTTCAAGGCCTCTTTTTGGTCAAATTCCGACTGGGTCTTTTCAATCAGTGACAGCATATCCCCCATACCCAGGATCCTGGACGCCATCCTGTCCGGGAAGAAGGGCTCAAGGGCATCAAGTTTTTCTCCCACGCCGATAAATTTGATCGGCTTGTCTGTAACGGCCTTTATGGACAAGGCCGCGCCTCCCCTTGCGTCACCTTCCATTTTTGTGAGAAGAACGCCGGTGATGTCAAGGAGTTGATTAAACCGCTTTGCCACATTCACGGCATCCTGACCGGTCATGGCATCTGCTACGAGGAGTATCTCTACGGGATTGACCTGCTCCTTGATTCTAACCAGTTCCTCCATAAGCTCATCATCGATATGGAGACGTCCGGCAGTGTCCATAATCAATACATCCGCGCCCACTCCCCCGGCCTTAGACATTGCTTCAAGGCAGATATCCTCAGGTCTGAGATTGCTCCCCGCTGAATGGACAGGCACTCCCAACTGTGAGCCCAGTCTGCTCAGCTGTTCAATCGCGGCCGGCCTGTAGACATCCGCGGGGACAAGATATGGATTTCTTCCCTGATTCCGAAGATGGAGGGCCAGCTTACCGGCTGTGGTTGTCTTACCAGAGCCCTGAAGTCCAACCAACATCAGAGCAAAAGGTGTTCTCCCTACCAGATGAAGATCACTCCTGTCTCCCCCCATCAGCAGGGTCAGCTCTTGGTTGACGATCTTGATCACCTGCTGGCCAGGAGTTAGACTCTCAAGGACCTCCTGTCCCACGGCACGCTGACGGATATCTTCAATCAATCTTTTAACAACCTTGTAATTTACATCCGCCTCAAGCAAGGCCATGCGTACTTCTTTAAGGGCATTCTGTATGTTTTTTTTACTTAATTTCCCATGCCCTTTTAATGCCTTGAAAGTTTTATTCAGTTTTTCCGTTAAGTTATCAAACATCAGCCAACAGGTCTAATAATAAATGCAATCCTTAACTATATTTTTTTATATCGTTTATTGTCAAGATAAAACAGGAGATAAAAATCATTTCCATGATATTATAAGGTCCAAGGCCGACAAAACCCTGGGGCCTTTTTGGAACATAAAAAGATATAGTATTATTTTATCATATTTCTGTACTTTTTTCATCAAATATCTGACTTATGAATCCAAAGATTAATTTTTATTGGACAGCATATTAACCCAAGATTGCAATTGGAAAGGGGCTGTGGGGGGATCTCCCACATTAATATTTTTTAAACCGCTAAACTGTTGCTATACGTTTACTTTATGACACTGATTTTTAATGTTGCCAATATGGTCCTGATTTTAATATAAAATCTTTATGGAAATCCCCTCTGACACCCCTTTGAGAGAGAGAAAGCCTTAATTTTCCCCTTTTATGCACTAGGGCTGAGTGGGATTTACAACTCTGTTATGGCCAAGGTCATCAGGTTTTACTATAAGGTTGATCGATGACAGCTCCATACAAAAATCATTGAGTTCCGAGATATTGGACAAAAAATTAAAAAATAATAATGGGCTCATAAGGCCCATGAAGAAAAAGACCGACCCTGAGGTGGGGATTGATGCCCTTATGGTCATGATCCCTTCTGATCTTGACTATCTCGTTAAACTGCACCGCGCTGAAGAGATAACCCGGTTTTGCATGGATTTTTTTAACCTGTATCTGGTAAAAGACGGGGAAAAGCCATGTCTGAGCCTGGCAGGACCGTTTCTTGGCGCGCCCCCGGCTGTTATGGGCATGGAAAAGCTGATCGCCCTTGGCGCCAAAAGGCTATGGGTTATTGGTTGGTGCGGATCCTTAATACCGGACCTGCGGATCGGAGATCTGGTAATTCCAACACGCGCAATGTCAGAAGAGGGCACATCCCAACATTATCCTATAAATGAAAAGGTCCTCGGAACAGATGAAGGACTTGATGAAATGATCGAGCAGGCCCTGCGGGGAAAAGGGCAGGCATTCAAAAAGGGCGCTGTATGGACGACCGATGCCCCTTATCGCGAAACACCTGCAAAGGTCAGGGAATATCAGGACAGGGGCGCCATTGCGGTGGAGATGGAAATGTCAGCGCTGATGACCCTTGCCATCTACCGTAATGTCAGACTTTCGGGACTCCTTGTCGTTTCGGATGAGCTCTTTGATCTTAAGTGGCATCCGGGTTTTTCAACCCCCGGATTAAAAAAGATGTCAAGATTGGCCGGTGAAATCCTTTTAGAGATGGTTGATTCGTTAAATGGGTGAGTTGTTGAATGGTTAAGTAGTCGAATGGTTAAAAGGTTACAAGAGAAGGACAAAACATGACTAAAATATCAAAAAGTCAACTATTCGACTATTTAGTATCCATCCAGAAACAAGGAATTCTGGATGGGGCGTTCAGCACTCAGCGATCAGCTAAATCCTTTGTTTGAGGGTCTTTTGCTGACGGCTGAATGCTGATAGCTGATAGCATGTCGAAGATCCCGTGCATTTTACGTGGAATCCAAAAACAGGTGTTTTTGGATGGTCACTATTTAACTTCTCAACTGAATTCGGCGGAGACATGGAAGAGATCATTACAGAACTTGAAGAACTGAGGGAGAAGATCAGGCACCACAATCACCGTTACTACACCCTGGATGACCTGGAGATATCGGACGGGGAATATGACAGGTTGTTCCGGAGGTTACTGGAGCTGGAAAAGAGATATCCACGCCTGATTACACCTGACTCCCCAAGCCGGAGGGTGGGAGCGGAACCGCAGGAGGCCTTTTCTCAGGTAACGCACCGTCAGCCCATGCTCAGCCTGGAAAACGGATTCGATGAGAAAGGTATCAGGGACTTTGACGCCCGGGTCAGAAGGTTCTTGGGGGATGATTATCAGTGCGATTATGTGGTAGAAACAAAGATGGACGGCCTGGCCGTGGAGATGGTTTACGAAAAAGGAACCCTGACAGTCGCCTCAACACGGGGGGACGGACTTGTGGGCGAGAACATCACGGCCAATATAAAGACAATCCTGACAGTACCCCTTACCATCAAGCAATCTCAGGAACAGCGTCCCATCCCGGACCTCCTGGAGGTAAGGGGTGAGGTCTATATGGAGATGGAGGCGTTCAGGGAACTGAACAGGGACAGACTCAGTAAAGACCTCCCCTCGTTTGCCAACCCCAGAAACGCTGCAGCAGGCTCTCTAAGGCAATTGAATCCGAGGGTCACGGCCAAGCGACCGCTGAACTATTTTTGTTACGGCACTGGGGAGATAACCGGCCGGTCCTTTGATACCCAGAAGGAGCTGATGATCACGCTTCAGCAGTGGGGGTTCAGGGTAAACAGGCCTCATATCAAGGGATTTCAGAACATTGAAGATGTGATTGAGTATTGTCATTCCCTGGAAGAGAACAGGCAACAGTTCCCCTATGAGATTGACGGGGCCGTTATAAAGGTCAATCCGCTCATCCTCCAGACCAGACTTGGTCAGAAGTCCCGGAGCCCAAGGTGGGCCCTTGCCTATAAATTCAAACCCACCCAGGAGACCACAAAGATCATCAAGATCGACGTACAGGTGGGGCGTACAGGGGCCCTGACTCCCGTGGCCCATCTTGAACCTGTCGAGGTCGGCGGGGTAATTGTAAGCCGGGCGACCCTCCATAATCAGGAGGAGATCGAGAAAAAGGATATTCGTGAACTGGACACGGTCATTGTCCAGAGGGCGGGAGATGTCATACCCGAGGTGGTCAAGGCCGTTATATCAAAGAGAACCGGAAACGAGAAAGAGTTTGTCATGCCGACCCTATGCCCGGTCTGTGGTACGGGGGTGGAAAAAAGAGAGGGCGAGGTTGTCCTGCGATGCCCCAACCCCGACTGCCCGGCCCAGGTCAAGGAGTCTCTGAAGTATTTCGTCTCCAAGGGCGCCATGAATATCGACGGGCTCGGGGACAAGATTATTGCCCAGTTGATGGACAGGGACCTTGTAAAAGATGCGGCGGATCTCTATGACCTCGCCCTGGAAGATCTTTTACAGCTTGACAAAATAGAGCTGAAGTCGGCTAACAACCTCCTCCGTGCCATAGAAAACAGCAAGAAGCCTACCTTGCCCAAATTCATCTATGCGCTTGGAATAAGGCATGTGGGGGAGCATATCGCCGATCTCCTCTCAACCCATTTTGGGAGCCTCGAAAAGCTTCAGCAGGCAGACAAGGAGGAGTTGTCCTCCATCAATGAGATCGGCCCGCAGATAGCTGAGAGCATTATCTCCTGGCTGGCAGATGAATCCAACAGGCGGCTGATCCGTCGTCTTATAGAGGCCGGGGTCCGTATTGAGAGCGTCTCCACCGTCCCTTCGTCTCCTATTACCGGAAAAGTCTTTGTGATAACCGGCATACTCAACTCCATGAAGCGCTCCAAGGCAAAAGATCTCATTATTCACAGGGGCGGCAGGCTTGTTTCTTCAATAGGCAAGGGAACCGATTATCTGGTGGTTGGGGAATCTCCCGGTTCCAAGGTTCAAAAGGCCCGGGACCTGGGGGTTCCCGTCCTTCAGGAGGATGAATTTATCAAGTTGATGGAAGGTAATATCTTAGCTTTTTGAAAAACATACCTGCACAGGAAGGTGCTCGGGGATCTCTTGGAAGGGACGAACTCGATTCAGTGAGCCTTATTGTGCCTATCTGCGGAGCCCGTCGGGCGGCTATCTAACACAATCATGTGCCGGAAGGAGAATTCCGCTCTACATATACGGTCAACCGCCCGACTGAGTGGCGCCTTACCATCGCTCTACTCATAAGGCTTTTCGTCCCTGGAAAGAGATTGCTGAGTACCTTCAGTTTCAAAGAGCTAAACTATTACGATGGAAGATATTTAGGAGAGAAGATCATGGGTCATATCAGGGTGAGACTCATTATCGAAGGCAGGGTCCAGGGGGTATTTTTCAGGGACTCCACACGCAGGGAGGCCATCGGTCTGGAGGTCTTCGGCTACGTAAAAAACAGATTTGACGGAAGCGTTGAAGTCCTGGCGGAAGGCCCGGAAGACAAGATAGCGCAGCTAATAGACTGGTGTCATCAGGGGCCATCCTATGCCAGGGTAAGTCGAGTAAATGAGATCAAGGAGGAATGGCAAGGGGAGTTTGACTCATTTGACATTGTCTTTTAATCCAAATACTGTTAGACATGCTCTAAGCGTTTACAGGTTCAGGGTTCAGTGTTCAGGGTTCAACGTTCCCAGCCCAGCGGGATTAAGGACAAAGAAAGCATTGAAAACACGAAGTCTTCGTTAAACATGCTCATTTTCCCAAGTAATTGCCAATTTGGCCCCAAATTTTGGATTGGGCCTGACGAAGATGACGCTTTTCTCGTAAAT
The DNA here is from genome assembly GCA_019313825.1 of Deltaproteobacteria bacterium. Taxonomy (GTDB): domain Bacteria; phylum Desulfobacterota; class DSM-4660; order Desulfatiglandales; family HGW-15; genus JAFDAM01. Next base: position 2,732 of record JAFDAM010000045.1, on the reverse strand, counting down.
ACGCATTCCAAATGCAGTCCGGGGACGAGAATGGAACCTTGAACCTCTGAACCTTTGAACCCGTGAACGCCCACGCCATTCTGAACCTTCTCACAAATGAATGTGCACAAGGATGTGGAGAACCATTTTTTGTAGGCGTTCACTGGTTCAAAGGTTCAGGGTTCAAGGTTGTCGGTTCTCAAAACAAATCTGAAGCCTAGCGGGAATTCGTAATCACTGACTAAAAAAGTCATGGGAATAGAACGATTTGAAGATATCGAGGCATGGCAACCTGTCGAGAGCCTCAAGGTCGAACGATTGGCCCGAGAGCTAACTCGCAAGGTATATGAACTGACAAAAAAGGCCAAGTTTGCTCATGACTTCGGTTTGAGAAGACAAATTCAGGATGCAGCAGGTTCATCCATGCACAATATAGCGGAAGGATTTGATTCAGAGACAAACCACGAGTTCGTTCGTTTTCTTCGGTATGCAAAACGGTCTTGTACTGAAGTTCAGAGTGAGCTTTACATGGCGATGGATCAACAATACATAACGAAAGCTGATTTTCAGGATGTTTATGATCATGCCGGACGTACTCGTGCCACTATTCGTGGTTTCATAAAGTACCTGCTGTCCTATGAGCAAGGTCGACAAAAAAAGCAACCCTGAACCTCTGAACTCTGAACCTGTAAACGCTTACCATTTTTTAAAGAAAGGATCATACAATGAAAAGAGATATCCGTACGAGGTTGTTCCTGATAATCCTTTTGTTCCCGTTGATCCATGGGATCGGTTGCGGCGCCGCAAAATCGGTATACCAGAAGAGTGCTGACGCGGTGAAATCCGTGTCAAACAGTATCAGGCCCGGGGAAAAGCCCATACTCAAGAAAAGGATACTGATTTCGCCCGTAATGGACCAGGCAGGGGTTGGAGAGGCAAAAGTGTCTCAACTGACAGACAATCTGGTACAGTTCCTGGAAAAAGATGGGCGCCTCCTGGTCAACAGGGCGACAGGTCCGGCATCTTCAGGCGCAAATCCAAGGTCCCCTCAGTATGGGATAGTAATTGATCCTGAACTTATCAAAAGGGCTGAGAAAATAGGTATGAATGTACTGATCACATCAATCCTGCACTCATTTGAGGTTACCACAAAAAAGACAGGTATCTGGCCTTGGCGTAAATTCAAAAGAGAAGTTGATATCTCAATGGCCGTGAATGCAATTGATATCACCAACGGGACCCTCTTCTTAACCAACATCGAAGAAAAAAAGATAATGGCTCCGGTAGAGGCATCAGAAGGCCGGAAAGACAAGTGGGAGACAAATGATATGATCCTGGATAAGGCGCTGTCCCCCATGCTGAAGGATCATGCCACCGCCATCCTTGATGCCCTGAACAATCAACCATGGACAGGCAAGATCTTGCCGGCCGATAACAAGGCCCTGAGGATCAGCGGCGGAAATGATATAGGTATCACCAAAGGCAATGTGTTCGAGGTTTTCGGAAAAGGAGAAGCTATCCATGCAAAGGGAGGTAAAGATTATTATATCCTTGGGCCAAAGGTAGGCGAAATCAGAGCGGATAATATCATGCGGGACTATTCTACGGCTGTCCCTTTGATTGGCGAGCGATTCCAGGAAGGGCAGGTGATAAGACTCAAGAGAAAGTGAAAAAAGATCGGACACAACTGACTGCTGATCGCTTAACCCAATATCTCCCTGGCGTGTGCGATAGCCTGGTCAGATATGACCTTCCCTCCCAAGAGACGCGCTATCTCTTTTACCCGTAGTTCAGGGTCCAGTTCGGAGATGATCGTCTGGGTCCGTCTCTCTTTGACCCTCTTCGCAACCAGGAAATGCGCCTGGCCCTTGCCGGCGATCTGCGGGAGATGGGTGATACACAGGATCTGATGATACTCCGCCAGAGACTCCAGCTTTTCACCCACCACCTCGGCCGTTGCCCCGCCGATCCCTGAATCGACCTCATCAAAGATGATCGTCTCCACGGACGTCCTCCTGGCAAGGATGGTCTTCAGGGCGAGCATGATCCTGGACAGTTCCCCGCCCGAGGCGATCCTGGAAAGTGGTCTAGGTTCTTCTCCCACATTGGGTGAAAGCATGAATTCCACCCTATCATAACCATCCGCCTTTATTTTCTCCATCAGCCCATCAGGATCACCCGTGTTTCCAACATCCTCCTGAATAAACCTGACCTCAAACCTGGTCCCGCCCATGTCAAGAAGTTCCAGTTCTGTCTCAACTGACCTTTCCAGCTTTTTAGCCGCCCTCTCCCTCTTCTTGGAAAGCGCCGTCGCCCTGGATACTATATCCGCCTCCATCTCTTTAAGGCCCTTGTTGATCCTATCAAGCTCTCTCTCCTTCTGGTCCAGATTATCGATCATCCCGGAGAGCCTCTCCCTGAACGCGATTATCTCTTCAATGGACGGGCCGTATTTTCTTTTGAGACTGTTTATGAGTTGAAGCCTCTCCTCTACCTCCTCCAACCTTAAAGGATCTATGACAACACTGTTCTGAAGATCCCTTAGTTCCAGCCCCACATCCTCCAGTTCTGCCCTGGCAGATACAAGGGCCTTACTGATGCCATCAAGCCTTCGGTCCAATTCGGCGCCCTTCTCCATTCCCCTTATAGAGAGTGAGATGCTCGATAAAACAGAGTCCTCCTTCTCGTAGAGCGTCTGATAGGATTCCGTTATTAGCTCCTTTAGCTGTTCCGCGTATCGGAGACGTTTCCTC
>JAFDAM010000044.1 GCA_019313825.1 Deltaproteobacteria bacterium | reverse complement strand
ATGCTCCATGCTCTATGTTTACCCGCCGTCATTGTGGCGGGCCCTATGCGGTTTTACACATACGCCGCAGGGAGGAGCCATCGAAGGCAATCCCGCCAGGAGCGGGACAGATGATGCCTTGATGGTGAATCAGGGGGTTGATCCAATTGATAAAGCATGTTAAGGTCCTCAACTTGTAACTGTTTAGCTCTTTTGAAATGATTCAAGGGCTCAGCAATCTCTTTCTATGATTCACCAATTTTTCAAAGGGATAGACTTGTACTTCCATGTTAGATCTTAAAAATCCAGGCCTTAGGGCCTTTCGAAGATCCCTCGCTGTGGGGGGCCGGAGTCAGTTGACCCTATAGTTGCATAAATAACATGGCGAAATGGTCTTAAAGACCCTAATAGCCAGTGTTTTCTAACTTTCTCCATGTCTTGGTGAAACTCACTGTAAATGGCATCCTGAAATTTAGAGAAAATAGCCATATTATTTACCCGAAGGGAAAGCCGATGAAGTCCTGCCTCGGCGGGACTTCACCCTTGACGCCTTGTTGAGTTAAACGAAATCCCGTTCCGGGGGATCTCCCCGCTTTTCAAGACGGGATATAGAGAGCGGCATCCTCGATTTTTACAACGTTAGGGTTGACTCTGCCGAGAAAAGGTAATCATCATGGCTAAACTAGATCTTGTAGATATATTTAAAAAACGAACAAGACATCCGTATCGTCCAAGGGCATCTGATATAATCGACAGGCTTTTCCCGGATTTTAAAGCTATTGACAGCCCGGGTGGCTCACTTGTGGCAGGTTCATGCATATTTTTAGACAAAGACCTCCTTGTTATAGGTCAGCAAAAACCCAAGCCCTCTGATCTGAGAAGCAGAGAAGATCTTAACAGACTTAATTACGGCATGTTGACATCCGATGATCACTCCCGAATACTCTCAATACTGAAAGGGGCAAGGGAATTTGACCCGGATAAGACCTTTATCTTCTGCCTTATCGATACATACGGGGCTGATATTGCGATGGGTTCCGCCCAACGTTTCCAGGCCTTTTTTATCTCTCATCTGATACGAGAGTTTTTAACGATTCCTGTCAGGACAATCTCTCTGATTATTGGAGAAGGAGGCAGTGGCGGAGCCTTGGCTATTCAGGTTACGGACATAAAAGGGCAAATGGATGACGCCCTCTATGCAACGGCTCCTCCCGAAAGCATGGCCTCCATTGTATTTAGAGATCCAAGCCGCATCAGTGACGCGCTTACCATTCTGAAACCCACTGCCAGGGAGCTTAAAAATCTGGGTGTCATTGATCGAATTGTTCCCTCTTCCAAAGACATAACCGATTGTCAGCGGATGTCTGATAATATCAGGCAATTTCTGGTCAAATCTATCAAGGATCTATCCCGGGCAAAGATCAAGAAGCTTATCAAGAAAAGGGAAGTCAGGGCGAAAAAATACGGGCTTTCAAAGGGAAGCGGAACATTTTATGATATCAAACGGTATATAGAGAGCCCGATAAAAAAGGCCTTTCGCAAGCCCTCGCCGGACATCAAGATAGTGAACTACTCCAGCCTGACAGAGGTCAACGATGATTACAACAGGGGTGAATTAAAAGAAACAACCAAGGAATTCATTGAATGCGGAGCTATACAGGGAAAAGAAAAAAGAGAGAACGGATGCGGAAAGCTGATCCCCTTAAAAACCTTTTTAGATAATTTCCAGGTCTGCTCTGAATGCGGTTACTCATATATTCTTGGCGCAACGGGATGGATAGACTGCATAGCCGATACAGGAAGCTTTCATGAGCTATATCGTAATCTAACGGTTGATCAGTTGCTGGACGAGGATGCCATCACGGATTATTATGAGGATTTTCTTGCGAGACAGAAAGGCAGGTCCCCTTTCAAGGAATCACTTGTTGTCGGCAGTGCCAGGATCCACAATTTTCAGGTGATCATGGCAATAAGTGAATTCTATTTTTGCGGTGGTTCCATGGGAGTCGTATTCGGGGAGAAGTTCAGGCGGGCAGTGGACTTTGCCATACAGGAAAATCTTCCATTCATAAGCCTGTGCTGCTCTGGCGGGGCAAGGCTTTACGAGGGGATATCAGCCCTTATGCAGATGGTCAAGACGGTGGAATCCGTAAATCGCCTGAAGAGACACAGCCTCCCGTATATATCCATCCTTGCGGATCCATCCACAGGCGGTGCTATTGCCAGTTACGCGGCCCTCGGGGATGTTATTATTGCAGAACCAGGTGCCCTCGTCATCTTTGCCGGTCCAAGGGTGATGGAATCGAGAGGATTTGAGGTGAATGAGAAACTGGTACGGTCACATCATCTACATACCATATCCGCTGACATATACAATCATCTTGACTATTATCATGATATCAGAGGAATACAGGAGATATGTGAAAGGAAGGGCATGAAGCTGGCCATTACCAAGTACCTGGAGCTGTACAAGCGGACCAACTATCGAATCAGGAAAAGGGCCGATAGATAAACACCGGATAATGGATAATTCCGGATCGGATCTCTAGTTTACCCGGTATATTTCAGCAAAAATTCCCGAAGGGCCGGCCGCATATAGACCTGACTGAGGTTAAAAGACTTTAACGCCCCGGCCAGGGCTTGAATCTGATCGCTTACGGTGGCCTTGGAGTTGACAATCAATATATCTTCTCCCTTTAACTGGCAAAGACCTCCGGCGTAAAAGGTCCCTTCTTTTTTTATCTGCTCGTATCGGACCTCTATATCAAGACTTCTCGCCAATTCTTCAAGCTGGCTCAAGATATTTTTTTCATCCAAATCGGATTCCCTCATAGTTTATTTTGTTTTACTTATACCAGATCGTCAATTCCTTGTCCATTTCACACTGCCAGGATCTAATCCGAACAAGCAGGAACCAAACAGGTTTTTTATTTCGTTTTACATTTTGTATCGCAATATAAGCGATGCTGGATGCTGGATGTTTGATCCTGGATAAAAAAAGAAGTGATAGTTTAGCCCTTTTCAAATAAATCAGGGACTCAGCAATCTCTTTACAGGGGAGAAAACCATTTGAGAAATGCAGAGCAGATTAGCTTGCAAGGCAAGCGTATTACATCGAGGCTATTCGGCCTTTACCTTAAGGTATATTATGGAGGTAATTATCCGCCTGCCTTAGAACGGTGATATGCAAATTAAGGCCCAATGAATCAAGTTCTCCCCTTACAATCCCGCTTTAGCGGGACGAGCCCCCTATAATTCAAGTATTTTTTCAAAGCGCTAAATTATTACAAAAAGAAAATTTCTTCTTTAATATCCAGTGACCAGCATCCAGTATCTCGTTCCAACAAGCTTTAACAGTCGTTCCGGGAAAATTGTCACCTTTTTGCACAAAATTTCAATTATGAGAGACTATAGCGGTTTGCCACAGAAGGGGCAGAAATGAAATGCCGTCTCTATCTGTCTATCGCAATGCGGGCATTTATTGAGTGGCCTTCCCTCTTGAGACCGGGCCCTTTCCCCGCCCGACTTATGGGACAAGCTGCCGCATCTCTCACATCTTAAAAACGGACTCCCTTTTTTTATACGGATGATCGGGATAAAGAATATGGATAGGTAGTGGTCCGTCCTCTCCAGACGTGCCTGATACAGGCCACAGGAAGAGCACATCCTGGGCTGCTCATCCAGGGCTATGGTCTTGGGTTGAACTCCTGCAATAAAAAAGAACATGGCTTAATTAGTGTCCATTATAAATTGAGGTTCTTCTCCCGATGAATCGGGAAAAAGTGATCAAGGGTTCTAGGATTCAAGGGTTCAAGTGTTCCCCGCAAAAGTGTACTGGATCTTCGACAAGTGTTTGTTTGCTAATGATCTTATCAATGCCTTAAGCATCCTTTTAACACATCTATCGAAAATGGGAGCCCGCTTGTCATAGATGCCGCTTGTCGAAGTGAAACGTAGATCCCGCTTGCGGGGCGATGCGGGCCTGAGCCAAAAGAAGTGAGCGCAGAATATTCGCCCCCTTGACCATTAAATCCTTTTTGTTTTTAGGTGTTTCACTCGAATCCTTGAATCCTTGACTCCTCATATCATAATTTATCCATGAAATAATGATATATCAAGATAAAGTTTGAGATGGCATATCTGTAACTACTCAGGTTCAAGGTTCAAGGGTTCAAAGTTCAAGGTTGGAAAGCTATGAACCATGAACCTGATAACCTGTGAGTAACGAATATCTTTTGAATATATTGGATTTGTGTTATAAATGTTAATATCTTCAATGAACGCTTTCATGCAGGAGACAGCAATGAATAAGACAGGTATTGTGAAGGACACAAGGTATATGGATCATGATATGGGGGCCCACCATCCTGAAAATCCTCGGCGTCTTGAGGTCATGTATGAGATGCTGGAAAGTCCTGATATGAAAGGTAATTTTAAAAATATACCAGCGAGGCGGACTGAAAAAGACGAACTCCTTTTTATCCATTCCCCGGCCTATATTGATAGATTGGCGGCAACCGAGGGGCGGGAATATACTTATTTAGACCCGGACACCCAGACCTCTGCCGGATCTTACAATGCCGCGCTTCTGGCAGCCGGTGGATTATGCGAAGCCATCTCCATGGTCAACTCAGGTGAACTGGATAACGCCCTCGCCCTTGTAAGGCCGCCGGGGCATCACGCCGAGAAGGACCGCGCAATGGGTTTTTGCCTGTTCAACAACGTGGCCATCGGCGCCAGGTATGCCCAGGAGAATCTCGGCCTTGATCGTATCCTTGTGGTGGACTGGGACCTGCATCACGGCAACGGCACCCAACACTCGTTTGAAGATGATCCTTCCATCCTCTACCTCTCTACCCATCAGTACCCCTATTATCCTGGAACCGGTGCATTTAATGAGACCGGCACAGGCAAAGGGAAAGGTTTCACAGTCAATATTCCTCTCTCCATGGGCTATGGTGACGGAGAGTTTATTGCCATATTCGAGAGGATATTAAGGCCAATTGCCCTTGAATATAACCCGGACATAATCCTAGTCTCTGCCGGCTTTGATATCTACGCGGGAGATCCTCTGGGAGGAATGAATGTGACTCCCAATGGTTTCGCAGGATTAACCAGGTCTATCATGGACATTGCCGACTCATGTTGTGGAGGAAAACTAGTCACTACACTTGAAGGCGGGTATGATCTTCAGGGCCTGAGGGATTCGGCCAAAGAGGTCTTAAAGGAGCTGGCCGGACTGTCAAAGATCAGCATTACGGATCTCCAGGCCAAGGCAGATATGGACATGGTTGATTACGCGGTGAGACCTGTTACGGAAATTCATCGCGAATACTGGAAGGATCTGTAACACTGTTTCTTTGTTGCTACTAAGGTTAAAGGATTAAAGATTGAAGAGCGATACCTGAGCCCCTAACGAAGAGGGTATTGCAAGAAATTTGATCATTATGGGCAAACAGGGTAGATTCGGTAAATACGGGGAAACAAAAAGAGTTGACCGACTCCGGCGGGCGAGAATCGGAACTCCTTCTCCTCATGGATCAGAGATAAGACCATTCAGATCGAGGCCTTCATCTGATCAGACCTTTTACAAAAAACCTCACGCCAAGATATCCCTGGCCGGGGACACGGATGCCCGCTTCATTACACGGTTAAGCGGAAAGGTTTTTGAAATCTATGGGGCATATGAAGAGATGGTCCCCAAGTGGTTTGAATCAGAGATGACCGTGACTATTATTGCCCGCATGAACCGGCAGCCCGTCGGCTTTGCTATGATAGGTGACCTGTTCAACAGATATGATATACAGAATGCTTCAGAGCTACTGGCTATCGCGGTTGATACGAAAAAGCGAAGGAAAGGGATTGGAGAATTGCTCATAAGAGAGATAGATAGAAAAGCTGCCGATCTTAATATTAAAAGGATATTTCTGCATACGGCCCTGGAGAATTACCCTGCCCAGAGACTGTTTGCCGGAAACGGATATAGGCCATGGAAGGTAAAGACTAATTTTTATCCGGCAGGGCAGGATGCCATTGTAATGTTAAAGGATATTCGAGGATGGTAAAGTGTTATTTTGGGGGTTGAATCAATTCAATATTTCTGTTTATAATATCAATATCATTTTTAACAGTGTTCGTTGCTGGCTGTCAATGATCGGTTAGGCCAATATTTTCAGGCAGTTAAACACTTTACCGTTTCATTGATCTTCTCTTTGCATCTTCCTTATATTATTTTATTGCAATGGACAGCGAACAACAATCACCGGCCACAAACATTTTATCAGGGGAGGAGATGATATATGGCACAGATAGATGCCTTTTTTAAACTGATGCACGATCAGGGGGCCTCAGACCTTCATCTGGTTACAGGCCAACAACCGATCCTGCGGATCCAGGGTGAATTGACAAGGGTAAAATATAAGGAACTTGAAAATGACGGCCTCAAGGCCATGCTCTATGAGATAGCCCCTGAAGACAAGGTCAAGGTTTTTGAAGAGACTGGAGATGTGGATTTTGCCTATGAGATTCCGGGACTCGCCAGGTATCGTGCCAATTTTTTCCAGCAGAAATATGGCGTGGCCGCGGTTTTCAGGGAGATACCTTCAGATATATTGACATGTGAAATGCTCGGCCTGCCGCCGATCGTACGCAAGCTTGCCTCCCTGCCCAGAGGGCTGATCCTGGTTACAGGCCCCACTGGAAGCGGCAAATCAACAACCCTTGCGGCCATCGTCGACGAGGCCAACAGAACCAGGAAAGACCACATCCTTACTGTTGAAGACCCCATAGAGTTTGTACACAATAGTCAGGAGGCCGTTGTCAACCACCGTGAGGTAGGACTTCATACCAGATCCTTTTCAGCGGCCCTCAAGGGAGCGCTCAGGGAGGACCCTGACATTATCCTGGTGGGCGAGATGAGGGATCTCGAGACCATAGCCCTGGCCATTGAGGCCTCGGCCACAGGTCACCTTGTCTTTGGCACACTCCATACAACCAGCGCGGCAAAGACCGTGGACCGCGTTATCGAGGTCTTTCCCGTAAACCAGCAGGCGCAGATAAGAAACACCCTTGCAGACGGACTCCGCGCCGTGGTGGCCCAGAACCTTTTCAAGAGGATCGACAAAAAGGGCCGGTGCGCCGCCCTTGAGATCATGATCGCCATTCCGGCCATCAGGAATCTTATCAGGGAGTCCAAGACCTTTCAGATCCCGTCCGCCATGCAGACAGGGAAGAAATACGGCATGCAGACCCTTGATGACTCCATCCTGGAACTTCTGAATAAAAAGTGGGTCAGCGCGGATGATGCCTATGCCAAGTGCAATAACAAAGATATGTTCCGGCCATATCTTAAGAATCCGCCCACGGATTTTACGGATGTATAGACAGGTTATTCTGATGCCTGTTAATCAACCCTAGTCACCAGTAAAAAGGAGAGAGAGATGAAACAACAGGATTTGGATCATATCCTTACTACTATGCTTGAATCCTATGACGGTGTTTCGGACCTTAACATAACCGTGGATAAGCCCTTTCAGGTTGAAGCATCGGGGCAGTTGAAGCCGGTCCAATTGAAACCCACGATAGAGAGATTAACACCCTATCAGGCAGAGATGTTCGCGCTCAACCTGGTTGACGGTGATCGTCGCCTGACCAGGACACTCCTCACAGAGGGTTCCTGTGACTCTTCCTATCAGCTGGCAGGCAAGGCCCGATTCAGGGTAAATATCTTTTCTCAAAAGGGTTATTATTCGACCGTTATGCGGCAGCTGGCAACAAGGATCCCCACGGTCGACGAGATGAACCTTCCTGAGGCCTTTCGCAAGATGACCGAAGAGAGAAACGGCATTATCCTTGTTACAGGCGCGACGGGCAGTGGTAAATCGACATCCCTTGCCGCGGTCTTGAATGAGATCAATGAGACAAAGTCCGTTCATGTGGTAACCCTTGAAGACCCTGTCGAGTTCGTGCACTCCCAGAAATCGGCCACGTTTAATCAGCGGGAGATGGGGTCGGATTTTGACACCTTCGCGTCCGGGTTGAGGGCTGCCCTGAGGCAGGCCCCAAAGGTGATCCTTGTCGGTGAGATGAGGGACCGGGAGACCGTGGAGATCGGCCTGTCAGCAGCGGAGACCGGGCACCTGGTTGTCAGCACCCTTCACACGGTGGATGCCGGCCAGACCATAAGCAGGATTATCGGCATGTTTGAAAAGGAAGAGGAGAAGCAGATCAGGATAAGACTTGCCGATACGGTAAGATGGATCGCCTGTCAGAGACTTCTGCCCAAAGAGAGTGGCGGTCGTATCGCGGCCTTTGAGATCATGGGTTCCAACCTGAGGGTCAAGGATACTATCCTTAACGGGGAGTCCGAAGGAAAGACCTTTTATGAGATCATCGAACAGAGCAGGCCGTTCGGTATGATGACCTTTGACCAGTGCATATCCGACCATTTTAAAAATGGCCTCATTTCTGAAGATACAGCCATGAGTTATGCGTCCAGGAAGGCTATTGTTGGAAGGGCCCTTGATACTATAAAGTCGGAAAGGGGAGAGAAGACCACAAGCATAGAAGATCTGGCTATAGACGATGGATATAGTAAAGGTAAGTAAAGATAAGAGGATTTTCAGGAGGATATAATATGGAAGTCACCTGCGATCAATGCAAGACAAAGCTGAACATACCTGATGAAAAGATCCCGAAGGATCAGATGGTAAGGGTCAACTGCCCGAAATGCAAGAGCAAGATCACCATCGAACCCCATAAGGCGGCGGAAGAGAAACCATCCCATCCTGACCCGCATTCTGAAACAGGAAAGCTCCACCTGAAGTTCATTGAATCACAACGTCCCGACGAAACAGAAGAAAAGGGCTATAGTTACGATGATTACAGTGACGATGAAGCACTTGATTTTTTTGATGAAGACACAAAACTTGTACTGATCATGTCGGACAATAATGAACATTCTGAAAAGATCAAGACAACAGTGGAAGAGCTGGGCTATAAAACTATCTATGCTCCTAACACCAGGGATGCCCTGGGTAAGATGCGTTTTCATCATTTCGACCTGATTTTCCTGTCAGACGGATTTGACGGCCAGGGGCTGGAAAACAGCCCTATCCTCAATTATGTGAATCACATCTCCATGTCATCCCGCCGCAGGATATTTCTCGCACTGATGGGTGAACAGTTTAAAACCATGGATGACATGATGGCATTTTCCATGAGCGCCAATGCGGTAATCAATTCAAGAGACCTGGAAAAGTTGCCTTCAGTACTGGATAAGGGCATCTCGGAGTATGAAAAATTTTATAAAGTCTTTATGGACACCCTGGTTGAGTTAGGAAGGGCTTAGTCCCTCGATGCATAAATTCGGTGACGTATTTATTCACTCGGGTCTAAGTGCTGAGTGAGCAATTGCACAAGTTATATTCACAAAAATACGTTATAGTATTTGCGAATCGAAGTAATTAGCAAACAAGATATGGATTTAGAAAACAAATACCGGTTAAGAGTGGAGTCCTGTATCGGGACCATTATTGATGTACATCAGAGCATTAGCTCACCTTACGAGAATGAGGATTTTATCTCCAGGTTCTATGAACTGCGAGATTCAATAGATGATATGGATATGAGCGGGGTCTCTGATCGTGATATCCGCCTGGTAGAGCAGGCGACAAATGCCCTGTTGGGTGAATTCAGGTCTATCTTTGAGACTGGAGATCACGGTTTTATTAATAAGAAGAGGTCACATTAAATCCCCATGGAACCTTTATCTGGCCCCGACAGGATCGATTGTACAATCCAGAATCCCGGCACCCTTGATAGGGGCCAGGGTTTTACCCCAGATCTCTCTCAGGCGTATGATATCATCCGGTTCTCCCAGGGCCCAGATTGAGCCGCCTGCACCTGCCCCCGCAAACCTGGCGCCACACCCAGTCTTTTCCGCCAGATCAATCAGCTTATCGGTAATAGATATCAAGGCATCCGGGGTGATCTCTCTTCGGACTGCCATCTCATCCTTTAATAGAGCGGCTGCCGTTATCCAGTTCCACTCTTTAATGGCCTGAGCCAGCCTGGTGACAATATCGTTGACCTGAATCCAGCCTGCCCTTGTTTTGCCGGAGAGGAAGTCCTTGATCCAAGATCGGTTGATGCGGGAGGAGACATGGCTTTTACCGCTATAGGCGACAAGGATACGCTCCGCGAGCTCTTTCCGGCCCTTGCTGTCAAGCAGGGGTTCTCTTTTTGGCAGGGAATGTCTGCCTCCATAGCTCCATCTCCATCTATTTACCCCGCCGTACACCGCAGCGGCCTGATCCTGGATACCGCAATTTCCGTCGCTTATACCGTCCTCAAGGTGGTATCCAAGATGCAGGATCTCTTTGCCGGATAGCCCCTTTTGCCCTGAAACCACCAACAGCTTGGAAAGGGCCTTGATAAGGGCCACCAGGGCCGTGCTGGAACCGCCAAGGGCGGATCTTATCGGGGAGTCAGACCTGATATTTATTTCCAGTCCATGAAACCCGAAATAGGAGACAGCCGCAAAGAACAGGCCAAAGGAGGAATTGAAGGGGAGATTTTCCACTGGATACTCTTCGCCATGGGGAAATCCCTCTGACGATATCCTCACCCAATCGTCCTTAAATGGGGATAGTACGACCCGGGTCCTCAAGTTCAAGGCCATATTCACGGTTACCGGCTCGATCCTTTCAAGAGGGAGGGCCATGGCCTTGATATCCCACGTGCCACCGGAATCAATCCTGCATGGCGCCGAGGCTTTTACGGGATGCTGCTCCAGGATTTTTCTTGCGGATGATAGGATAGGAATCATTTGAATTGTTTTATTTGAATCCAGAAAAATTCCCGCCTTTTTGGCGGAAGGTCAATGTCAGTGAACTTTGTCCCGCAGGATTGAAATCCGGCGATACATCCTTTTCCTTCTGCCCCTTCGATGCATGAGAAATCTTCGCCGGGTGTGGATTCTTTACAAGGGCGGCGCCCATCTGTTGGTTGAAGCATCGTATGACCAGCAATCAACTAGCGCCTTCCGGGATGTAAAATGTGGATTCTCAGCCCACAACAGCATCTGCTGGTGCGCCTCGTTCAGTTTCTTGAATTTTTCAGCGTCTCCTCCAGCGTCAGGGTGATGGATCTTGGCCATTTTTTTATACGCAGACTTTATCTTTGATATCTGCCCGTCGGAGAGTAATTGTTTCAATTCCAGGCGAAGAAGCTTTATTGACTCCTTTTCAAGTTTGGAAAACCTTGGACGCAACCTATTATTGGGTTTGATGGAGTCTCGGGATATCTTTTGATTGGAATTCCTTTTCAGGAGAGACAGGGAAGCATAGCTTTTGGAATTATTTTTATCGATAATATGATACCATTCTTCCCCTGATTGAAGAATGAGATCTTTAAGGTCTTCTGCCGGTTTTTTCATGGCTCTCCTTTTATAGACAAACCTGGAGATATCTTTTGACCAGACAGGTAGGATATCAAGTATCACATGGCTCTTATTAAAAGAGAAGGACGCATATCTGGCATTGAAAATTCTGAGCAGACCTTTAGATAATGAAAGAACCCAGAGCATCTGCTGTCGGCATTCTTTGGAGCAATAACGCCTTCCCGCTTTTATCCCTTTCCTTCCACAGGCAAAGCAGCTGCTCGCCCTAGTTGTGCCGGTTATTGATCGAACTATGTTATATTCAGACATCTATATATTGTGGTTAAGATCAGATTGTTAAAATTGAAAAATGGAAAATATCTATATCAGTAAAGAATCCACGCCCCTCGAAGATTCCGATTCGCGGGGAAGGACGTGGCTTTGTTTGTACCCTGAAAGGTGTATCGACCCTAGGCGGTCACGCCATGGCGGGGTCGTCTTGAAGAGATAGTCATTGCCGGATAGATTGCCCTTTTCAGGCAGAGCCAATTTTTTTCTGCCTTCCCGCCAAAATGGCGGGGATCTTCGACACGTCCAAAGGACATGGTTTTCAAGTTAAAATAAATATTATTCGAAATTTTCTGTGTACTATACCCTGAAATAAAGGAATAATCAAGTTGTCCATTAACCCTGATTCACCATCAAGGCATTATCTGTCCCGCTCCTAGCGGGATTGCCTTCGATGGCTCCTCCCTGCGGCGTATGTGTAAAACCGCATAGGGCCCGCCACAATGACGGCGGGTAAACATAGAGCATGAAGCCTAGAGTAAAACATAAAGACGCTATGCCCTATATGCGGCGACTGAAAGGAGCTGGCGCCGCAGTCGCCGCTCCCCCCGCACAAGTCAGCGGGATCTTCGATAGGCGCCCCCGCTCAAAGTCCGGGATCTTTGACTTGCATCTCATGCCTTGATAGTGACCAAGATGATGCATAATCTATTACTATTATACCCGATTCCTAAATGAGACGGTGCTTTTTAGTTAATCTGGGCTTCGGTTTAAGGTTCCGGGAATGTAAACAAGATCACTATATCCTATTGATTATTTCGTATAGTTTCCATATACTCCAAGACCATTAAATCTAATATTAAAAGAAACCCTTTATCTAATCTTTTTTATCATCTTGCAGGGGCAGTATGATCTCAAGGACGAAAGGAAATGGAAATGAATTTGATACGGAACTGGTTCAATCGTGTATCACTAACCTTATGCCTTCTATTATGCTCCGGCTGCGGGTCTATCATGCCATATATGACTCTGGAAAAAGGTGGCCCCGTTGAAAAAAATATAACTGAAAAGGCAAAGGAAGAAAAGCCCGATCGGGAATCAAAGGTTTCGCCCCCGCAGATCACTGATAGAGAACCCTATATTGCAGAGGTTCAACCTTCATCCAATAATGAGGATGATGAACCCTCTGTCCCCAATGATACGTCTCAGCCAACCAGTCAGGAACTACTCGATTCAGCGCTTGATTATTGCCAGGCCTCAAATGATTTCTGGGAACTGGGGGACCTTGAAAACGCAATTGACGCCCTTGATAAGGCCTATTCTCTTACACTCAAGGTAGATGGGGATAATAACGGGGAGGCGTTACAGCAGAAAGAAGACCTTCGCATTACCATATCAAAGCGCATTATTGAGGTCTATTCATCAAGATTTACGGTAGCTAACGGCTTTTACAAGGCCATTCCCC
The DNA here is from genome assembly GCA_019313825.1 of Deltaproteobacteria bacterium. Classification (GTDB taxonomy): domain Bacteria; phylum Desulfobacterota; class DSM-4660; order Desulfatiglandales; family HGW-15; genus JAFDAM01. Next base: position 4,842 of record JAFDAM010000044.1, on the reverse strand, counting down.
TTGAGATGAACAGTCATGTCAAAAAGGCCCTAAACCTGTTTAAGGGAAGAGAAAGAAAGTTTTTTCTTGATTCCTACCGTCGTTCCGGCAAGTATCGGCCTGCCATTGTCAGAGCCCTTAAGGAGGCAGGTCTTCCCGAGGAACTCTCCTGGCTTCCCCTCATAGAGAGCGGCTTTAAGGTCAGGGCGCTCTCAAGGGCAAGGGCCCTGGGGATGTGGCAGTTCATAGCCTCCACTGGATACAAATATGGCCTGAAAAGAGACAGATGGATTGATGAAAGAATGGACCCTGAAAAATCCACCAGGGCGGCCATAGCCTACCTGACAGAGCTGCATCACATATTTGGGGATTGGACCACTGTACTGGCAGCGTATAATTGCGGGGAACGCAGGGTACTGAATCGTATCAAGACTCAAAAGATCAACTATCTAGACAACTTCTGGGACCTCTACAATAGACTCCCAAGAGAGACGGCATTTTATGTCCCCAAATTCATGGCCGTCTTACACATACTGCATGACCCCAAGGCCCATGGTTTTGACCTCCCTCCTGTGGACAATGAGAGGGACCTCGAAGAGGTCACAATCAATAAGCAGGTTCATCTGCAGACTATTGCCAAACGTCTTAGTATAAATTATTCGGCACTGAAAGACCTGAATCCGGAACTACGACAGAATCTGACGCCACAAAGCCCCTACACACTCAAAGTTCCCGAAGGCAAAGGAGAGACCCTCCTTGCAAAATTGAAAGACATACCCGCGTGGAGGCCCCCTGTCCCCGACTATATCGTACACAAGGTTCGATCGGGAGAGTCTTTATCCGTCATCGCTAATAGGTATAAGACGTCCACAAGGGCCATCATGGACATGAACGGCCTGAGGAAGAAAAACTACCTGAAAATCGGCTGGAGACTTAAGATACCTACCAGGGAAGGGTCTTACAGCGCTAAAAGGCCATCAACATATGCCTCAAGGGCAAAGGGGGAGTTATTCGAGTATGTTGTAAAGAAAGGTGATTCTCTGTGGAAAATAGCCAAACGTTATCAAACCACGGTTAAGACAATCAGATCACTTAACCGACTCCAGAGCTCGCGACTTCAAATCGGTCAGGTCCTTACCATATCGTCGGGACTGCCGGCTTCAAAGCCGGGTAAAACTCGAAACTACACGGTAAAAAAAGGGGATTCTCCCTATTTAATTGCTAAGAGGTATGGGATGAACCTTTTTAATTTCCTCAAGGTAAATAGTCTGACACCCCGAAGCACTATCTTTCCCGGCCAGATCGTACGGATTATCAATGAATGAGATCCGACACGGATTCACTTTTATAAAAAGCAAGAAGTACTTCTTATCTTGCCTATATAAGCTTCAGGATCTCTAACAGGTCATCAACGATACCGTCCGGTTCCGGATCACCCGGGGCCATGACCGACCTGCCGTTACTGGTGAGTAACACGGAAAAGGCCCCTGCCGCCTTTCCGGCCATCACATCAAAACGGAAATCACCTACCATCATTAATTCCGAAGGTAAGATGCCCATCTGGCCGGCAGCTTTATAGATACCGCCAGGATGGGGCTTTGGAAGGGAATCCTCTCTTGTGATAATGGAGCTGAAATCCTCTATTTTTATGCCATTAAATCTTTCCAAAGCTACCCGCACCGACCTAAGACTGTTGCGGGTCAGAATACCAAGGGGAAGGCCCTTCTCCAAAAGGACAGCAAGACACTTTTCTGCTCCCTTATTGGGAATTGATCTTTCAGCTGCCTTTTCCTCCTTTGATTCCAAGATCTTCAGCAGTTCGGATCGGCGGACCGGTTCCTGGGTCTCCAGGTATTCCAGGATAGGCCTGTCTTCCGGGCAACCCATTTCACGCCTTATGGCGTTGAAATCAAGAGCTCCCGGATATGTCAAAGTCCCATCAAAGTCAAAAAGGACGCCTTTAATAGGCCTTTGCCCATTTCTTTTAATCTTATTTATACTCATGGTGAATTAACCTATGTTTTACTATAAAACAACGTGATGCTGGATGCTTTATGCTCGATACTGGATGCTAATCATAGTGAAGTGGAGATTTACCCGCCTTCCTGTCCACGACGAATTCGCTTGCGGAAGAGACGGGATGGAGGATCCCGCCTTGGCAGGGATGCCCCTGATCTGTCCGGTGTTACGCCAAATTTATCATATATCCCTCATCGCATATCCAGTATTGAGTATCTATCGTCATAAAGTCCCTAAATCCTTAATCTCTCTCCAAGATAAGACGTTTCTTGATATCATACTGTTTTTATCTTATATTATCAGATATTTCAATGCTGCAGGAAGAGTATTTTCAGTATCCTTGCGATAAATATGTCCACAGCATCTGCTCGCAAATGAATTCATAAATGACGTAATAACACTATTAAAAATGTAATCATTGCTGTCCAATAAAAATCGATTTTGGACAAGAGTGATACACACAGTTATTTGAAGAACGATAAGTAACGGGAGATATCTATTCATGAATAAAGTTTCCACCGGGCTCGACATCTTCAGGGAGGAGTACTGGAAAAAACTTAAAGGATACAGGCTCGGCCTGCTCTGCAATCAGGCCACTCTGGACAGCCAATTAACACCTGCCAAGGAAATAATCTCTCAGTTGCTCCCGGGCCAGTTAAAGGCCCTTTTTGGCCCTCAGCACGGATATGGGGGCGAAGACCAAGACAACATGGTGGAGACCGACCATACCAGTGACAGGGAATTGAAAATACCCATATTCAGCCTGTATAGCAAAGATAGAGAGCCATTACCGGAGATGCTCGATCTGATAGACGTCCTTATAATCGATCTACAGGATGTGGGGACAAGGGTCTATACATTTGCCTCGACCATGCTCAACTGTCTTAAGGTCGCTGCCGGTTCCGGCAAAAAGATCCTTATCCTTGACCGACCCAACCCCCTTGGAGGGAAGATCGTTGAAGGGAATCTCTTACAGCCGGAGCTCTATTCTTTTGTGGGACCTTTCAGCTTTCCCATGCGTCATGGTCTGACTATGGCAGAGATGGCCAGAATGTTCAATCAGCTCTTGGAGATCGAATCCGACCTGGATATCGTCCCCATGAAAGGATGGATCCGTGATATGGTATGGTATGACACAGGTCTAAAGTGGCTCATGCCTTCACCTAATATGCCGCTTCCTGAGACTGCCTTTGTCTATCCAGGCCAGGTTATATGGGAAGGGACCAATCTCTCTGAAGGGAGAGGGACATATCGTCCCTTTGAGATATTTGGAGCGCCGTTTTTAGACACAACATTGATCAGGCAGAAAATACTCCCCGAGGCAACAGCAGGATGTCACCTGGGGGAGATCTCTTTTCGCCCCACATTTCAGAAATGGGAAGGGGATCTATGCAAGGGTTTCATGATTCATGTCCTTGACCACCGGACATACTGCCCTTATTTCACCACAATCGCTTTACTAAAGGCAGTCATAGAGACACATGGGGAACACTTCCAATGGAAGGAGCCTCCATATGAATATGAATATGAAAAGATGCCGATCGATCTGATATTGGGGGATTCAGGCCTAAGAGATAAAATTGAAACCGGGGAAGACCTCTTGAAAATAAAAAAGGGATGGTTGTCAGAGCTTGAAAGTTTTATTGAATTGCGAAGACCTTATCTCCTGTATAAATAGGCCCCCTATCCAAAAAATCTATTGCACTGGGATCTGCTAACTTGATCCCATTGTTTTTAGCAGCTTTTCTCCTATCTCTAAATACTCGCTTCCAAGTTTTTTAGTGATCCATTCTCTCGCATTTTTGGACTTCAGAGTCATTGTAAGAAGCTCATTTAAAAGCTTTCTTTCTTCTTTGTTGAGCATCAATAAGGCGCCTGTCTTATCATAAAGTGCAAAATTAATATCCGATTTATCGTTCATGATAGCCGGATCTTATCTGTTTTGCTCGCCGCTTATCCATTTATCTATGGCCTCTTTATCAAATCGCCAGACGCGACCGATTCGGATAGCCGGGATCTTACCCTCCGCGGCATATTTACAGATGGTAATCTCATGTAACTTTAAATATTTTGCTAATTCTTTTGTAGTCATTATCTGTGGCATAATAAGCTCCTTAATTTCTTTCTTTAATTTGATCTGCATAATTGCAAAAATCTTTAGATCCATTTATAATACTTCACAGGTATAAAGTCAATAAATAATAGCCAATAGTAGATAAAATTATCTTATGCTTATGTTTTTAATTTTTATTTCATTTTGACAGGTTTTATTCTGAAAAATTAAGGATAACTATAAGTTATGAGATATAAATACCTTATCATCCCATTATTCGCTTCATTCATCGTCATATCATCTGCCCAATCTCGCTATCATCCTGTGAAATATGTCTATGATGGAGATACCATTCTTATAAATGGCGGAGAAAAGGTGAGATATCTGGGAATCGATGCCCCCGAGCTTGAACATAGTGGTGGAGACAGCGAATTTATGGCCCTTACATCAAGGGATTTTAACCATCGGCTGGTTGGCGGCAAGCGGGTCAGATTAGAGTTTGATTGTGAAAAAAGGGACCGGCACGGTCGACTTTTGGCCTATGTATTTCTTGAGAATGATGAAATGGTTAATGAGTTGCTTATAAAAAGCGGTCTTGCCCGTATCATGATTAAACCACCTAATCTGAAATACCTTAACCTCCTGCTCGGATATCAGCGAAGAGCTATGTCAAAAAAGTGATGAGCGACAATTAGAATTCCCGTCTAACGACAATTAAAATTCCCGGTATTTGAAAATAAATAGTAGTGTATCCGAGCTTTAAAGAAAGGAGGCTCGGGTGATTACAGACA
>JAFDAM010000043.1 GCA_019313825.1 Deltaproteobacteria bacterium | reverse complement strand
TGACCATGATCTTTATGGGGAAACCTTTTTTCCGGACTACTGCCTGTCCTTCCTGTTCTTCTTCTGATTTTTTTTCCTCTTTCTCTGCCATCTCCTAAATCCTCCTGCTATTGATCCTGTGTTTATTGCCTTTTCGTATTACTCATTCTGCATGAAATCATCGAAAAGAGGTCTCTCTCAACTGCGGAGCCAGGAACGCGTTCAGTTTTTGTTCCAGGAGCCTTGGGTTGTCCCCTTTGGCAATAGACAAAATTCCTTCTGACATAAGTTCCTTCATCATTACCTCTACACTGCTGCGGTTCTTGAGCTTGCCAGCGATGGGCAGGCATAAGATGTTTGCTATAATGGCCCCATAAAAGGTGGTAAGGAGGGCAACGGCCATTGCAGGACCGATAGTGCTCGGATCTTCCATTGACTGAAGCATCTGCACCAGGCCTATCAATGTCCCAATCATCCCAAGGGCAGGGGCAAAGGCCCCGAGTGTGGTGAATATATCCGCCCCGAGCTTATGCCTGTCCTGGATGTTGACGATCTCCGTATCCAGGATATCTTTTATGGAGACAGGTTCAAGGCCATCAACGGATAACTGAAGACCTTTTTTCATGAAATCATCGTTTATGTCATTAACAGTTGATTCAAGGGCCAGGATGCCCTCCCGCCTTGCAGTCCCCGCAAGAGTCACAAAATTTGTAATCAGTTCCTTGGCCGTATAATTTTTTATGAAAAAGGCGTTCTTTACCACCTTTACCACCTTGAAGATGTCCGGAAGCGGGTAGTTAATCATGGTGGCACCCAAGGTACCTCCTACCACAATCATCACGGCGGGGATGTTAATAAAAATGGCGATACTACCCCCCAGTGTGATGGCGGTAAAAACAAGGCTGAAGGCCAGAATAATACCTACGAGCGTGGCAATATCCATAATATCCATCTCTCCTTTAGTTTTTAGAAATCGCTATCTAATAAAGCAACCTCTGTGCCAGATTGAAGGAAGATGGATAAAAGCTGGGAAAAACGGTTCAGGGATTGTGTAACTAATTGGAATCAGGGGGGATATTATTTGCGGCCCGTTTATTCTATCCTTTTTTGAGCTATCTTTTCCTTTGGAGAGGATTGAAGCGGGTAATTACCTTTTAATTCAGTAATTACAGCGTGTTATTGATATCGGCGCTTGCCTGTTTTCCTATGCCTTATCTGGGCAGGCGGGTAAGGCGATTGCCTCTATAGTCAATATATTGACGGTGTAAAGGCAGAAGATAGCCATTTGAAGGAGTCTTTTTTGTTGGAAAAATGACGCTCTCCTATCAGGTGAAACTCTCCGACCTTTGGTCGGGGAGTTTCACTAATCCGACAACATTAGGAGAGTGAAAACATCAGGCCTCCTATCGCTTCAGGTTGATCAGTTCAGCCAGCATCTGGTCTGTTACGGTTATGATCTTGGAGTTGGCCTGAAAGCCCCTCTGCGTGGTGATCATCTTTACAAATTCAGTGGCGATATCCACGTTGGACTGTTCAAGGGAGTTAGGCGCGATGTTGCCGAGTCCGTTTGTGCCCGGCAGGGCGGTAGTAGCCGGACCGCTCTGTCTTGTCTCACGATAGAGGTTTCCACCTTCCTTGAACAAACCCTGGACGCTCTGGAACTTTGCCAGCGCTATCCGGTAGAGCGGGAGGACCTGACCGTTTGAATAGACACCTGTAATAAGACCTTCCACGTCCACGTCCACTCCCTGAAGGGCGCCGGCCCCATATCCGCCCGCGGACTGGAACACGGTTGTGGAGGAGCTTGCATACTGTGTGCTGGCAAGAGAATCAGGCGCAAAGGACGTACCGTCCCATCTGGTGCCGATATCAAAGGCGATATCCTGTGTTGTGCTTGCGCCGCCAAGGAAATCAGTCTGAAACTGATAATAACCGTCATTGTTCAAGTTGGTTGTGGTCTGCACCGCCCAGTCACCTGAACCTTGAAGATCGATCTCTATATCGTCATCATCGGCCAGGGTTCCGGAAGTGATGTCAATAGTTATGTCCGCAGTACCGCTGCCGTCAAGGTCGACCTCTATCTGGGTTGCAGAGGATGATAGTATTACTTTATCATCGTAGTTGTTATCCAGGCTTATACCGTCCCAACTGGTGGTGCCCAGATCATACGTAAGCGTCATAGTCGATAGGCCGGCGCCTGTAACATATGTGAGAGCGTCGGGATTGTTGACGGTTATGGTGAAATCGCCGCCAAAACTCCCTGACTCCGCATCCGTAGCAGACTGACCCGTCCCAGGGGTCGCGATCGTGTAACCGGTGAGTCTGGACATGGTCAGACTGGAGAGCGCCCCGCTGCCTTCATTATAAGTGACTCTGCCGCGGGCCAGGAGTCCCGCACCTTTGGTGTCTTTGATACCGCTCCTCAGGTCCTCGTCGGGGTTACACGTAACAAGGTATTCCCATACAGACCCTGAGAGCTTATCGTAATAGACGGTGATATCGTGGGTGCTCCCCAGGGAATCATAGGCCTTGACTGTGGACTGATATTCGTAATTTATAGAGGCTAATGGCGTGGTGGCGGTCCCGTCCCAGGAGCTTGAAAGGATCGAGGAGTTGCTGGACTGGTCCTTGTCCACGTTAGTGATAATAGTGATCTCGGCCGTGGCCTCCGGTTCGGATGTAAATGACTTCAATGAGATATCATCGGCGGAACCCTCAATAGCTCCGTTCGCATCCACTGACCATCCCTGCACCACATAACCTTCAGGGTTGACCAGATTCCCGTCCTTGTCAAATCGGAAATTCCCGGCCCTTGTGTAGAAAAGGCTTTCGCTCGTCGCTTCCCTGACTGCAAAGAAACCGTCTCCGCCGATTGCCAGGTCCGTGTTATTCCCGGTGGATTCAAAGGAGCCCTGCTCAAAGGTCGCGTAGATGTCTGCGAGAGCGGTACCCCGGCCAACCTGGGAAGTTCCTGCCCTGGTGAACATGGCCTGGCTCAGGAGATCCTGAAAGGTGAAGGTGCTCCCCTTGAAACCCACGGTATTGATGTTAGCGATATTGTCACCGATGATCTGCATGGCATTGCCCAGGTTGCTTAGACCACTGATGCCTGAAAAGAGTGCGCTTGATAGTGCCATTTTATCCTCCTGTTTTTCCTTATTTCTTTTTAATTTTTTAAATTCAGGGATTATCTGCCGGATAGGCCCGGTACCCTGAGTCATTCTTTCTGTCTATAATTCCTCGGTTTCGGGTTCAGGGAGTCTGATATCCACGATCTGTGATATATATAGGGGCATCTCCCCGATATATAGGAGCGGTGTCTCTCCTTCCAGGCTTACCCTGTTGATTTGGCCCCTGATCCGGGTCTCAACGGGGACAGTCTGGCCGGATTCGGTAACGGCAGTGACATCAAATCCATATACGCCCTGATCCATCATGTCTCCGTTCTCGTTATTCCCGTCCCATTCAAAGGAGTGCCGGCCCGGTTCCAGGATGCCCATCTTTATCTCCCTGACAGGATATCCATCCGGATCTGTTATCAGGACCGCGCATTGTGCTATATTGTCCAGGGAAAAGCTGCCCATGGAGTCGCGCCCCGGTTCCAATGAAAGGACATTGCCTTCGGCCTCGATCTCCTTTCCGATAAGGTCCAGTGCCTGTAAACGGCTGCTGCCGTCCTGAACGTCCTTAATGGCCTCAAGGTTTTCGTTCACATTAAAGAGCTGTTCAAGGCTGCTGAATTGTGCGAGTTGGGCGCTGAATTCGGTGCTGGCCATCGGGTTGAGAGGGTCCTGATGGCTGAGTTGAGCCAGGAACAGTCTGAGAAACTGATCACGACCCAGCTTCTGATCCGATTTTTCCACATAGGGGTTTTCCTCTGCAACGGTTGGAATACCGGCTATGTTACTTAAAACGCTTATCATGAAAAATCTCCTTTCCGCCTGAATCAGACCAGTATGTCTATCTGATACAGACCATTGACGGATTTCCCGGCGAACTCTTCCCTCATTGCCGGGTCTTCACTTGCCTTGACTGATCTATTGGATGAAGAGGATTTTTTACGGCCATTCTCCGCCCATAGTTCACCCTCTTTAAACCGCCTGTTGTCCAGGCCGACCATGACCTCAAATTTGTCCACAACAAGGCCCTGGTCGGACAGCTGCTGTTTGAGCTGGTTTAAGTTTGCCTCAATGATCTCTTTGACCATAATACTTTCAGCGCTCAGGTGGACCTGGAGGTGACCTTGCTTGATGGCAAGATTCAGATCAAGACGACCCAGCTCGGGCGGGTGTATCATTATCCTGCCCCTCTGTTCTCCCGCGCGCATCATCCAGATCATCCGGTCAAGGATCTTCGGCAACGGCTGAGGCAGGTTATAGGGGCTCTTGGCCTGATTTACCGACCCTACTTGTAATAGGTCCTTATCGGCTTTCTGCATGGTAAACCCGGTTCCAAGCCCATCCTTTGTTTGGGGGTCGAACCTGGCGCTGCTATTCCTGGTACGATTCTCGATGTTTTCCAATGAGGACCAGAATTTATTACCCGAAATCTGTTGAAAGAGATCGGTTTTTACCTTTTGATCACCGTTTTTTAACAGCTCTGCCGGATTGAGACGAATATCCCCTTGTTCTTGAAACCAGTTCTTGTTGGAATCCTTTGTGATCAATAGACGCTCACCTCTGAGTATCTCGAAGATCTTCTCCTGCCATCCCCCCTTATGCCAATCCGGACGGCTCTTGATAAAGACCTGGTTCAACAGGTCAGTAGATTCTGTTGTTGGGGCAGCTGCCTTTTTTAGGATAGATCTGGTGTAATCAACACTCAGGGTTTCCAGGAAAGATTTGACCTCCTGAGGAGGAATCCCTTTTCCTCTCAATAGGGTGGCGATGTCTTGCTTGATCTTTTTCTGGATATCCTGGGATGCGGTCTGAGTAAGATGCATGAATTCCTTTTTCAGATCAGGATCAATCGGCCCTTTATCAATGGCCCGAGGCCTGCTTTTGATATCAAAATGCTCAAGCAGAGAGGCTAACTCTTTCTCAGATTTTGAACCGGAGAACCTATTTCCAAGAAGGGCTGATAACCTGTCAAGGGCCATATCGCCGTTGCGGTTGACGGACTTTTCGATAATCCTTTTAACATCTTCGACACCCAGGCCCATCCTGAACAGGATTTCTTCAATCTGAGGGATATGCCTTGATTGTATGACAAGGTTGTTTTTATTCACCGCTTTTGCCCCATCAGCCTGGAAAAGTCGGGCAAATATCTTGTCCAGTTGCAGGAGACCGTCTTTATCTGTTGCTGAGAGAATCAGTTGATCGATCTGTTTTTTATCAAGCCCCTGGCTCTCTAAGAGTTTTATCAGCTGGGGTAGGGCTTCTCCCGGCAGCATAAGCTGTGCAGAAGGAACCCCCAACAGGCGAATCTTTTTATCCAGCTTTTTGAGCAGACTTACGCCCGGAACTGAATCCTTTCCAGGGATCCAATGTTTTGTTGTCCCTTTCCCTTGATATAGAGAGAGACCCCAAAGCTTGTCCCCGGAAGATCTGTTGATTTTATTCAAAAGGTCTTTGAACAGACTGTTTCCAACATCACCCGGTGTCCTGTTCTTGCCAGGTATCTTTTTACCAAGAGAAGAAGGTGAAAGCTCTAACCGTAGTAAGTTGTTCATGGTCTATCCTTTATCGAAGATTCCAGACTCTTTTTTTGTCGTTTGACAGAGAGAGCAATCGTTGTGCCAAATGGGGGATGAGCCGATAAAAGCCTTTATAATCAATGAGATACTCGGTCGGCGGGTGTGGCTGCCAGAGGTTGGTAAAAGGTAAAACCTGCCATTTAGTGCAGACAGTGGGTAAAATTTTCCGCGTGAAAGTTTTTATATAATATTAAAGGTGATGGCACCAATGGAGGGGCAGGTAGTTAGTAAAACATTAAGCGGTCAGCAGTAGACAGTCAAGAATCCACGCCCCTCGAAGATCCCGATTCGCGGGGAAGGACGTGGCTTTGTTTGCAACCTAAAAGGATGTATCGACCCTAGGAGGCGATGGCTGTCTCTTCAAGACGATATCTTTTTAAAATTCCACTTGACTCTGCAGTGGTCAAATATTTGGGTTTTATGCCTCTGAATCCCTTGGAATCTGCCACTGACTTGGCAAAGCCCAAATATTTGGCCATTTCCTCAAAAGGTAGTAGATATCGTCTTGAAGAGATCGTCATTGCCGGATAGATTTTCCTATTCAGGCAGAGCCAGTTTTCTCTGACCACGTCCAAAGGACGTGGTTTTCAAGTTACAATAAAGGCGACACATTTTCTTATAAAATATTTTGCCATAAAAAACAAAAAATCCAAAACTAAAAAACTAATCCAACCGGCACAGTCTTTCACTGATCATGGCGCCCTTTTCCGGCTCCATCATGGATAGTATCTTACCGGCGAACTTCCCTTTCATGTTACTGAGGATGCGAACAATAGTATCGGTCTTCAGCTTGTCCATAATAACCGCGGCCTTGGCAGCATCCATCGCGCCGTAAAGGGCAACGAGGTGACTGATCTTCGTATCCTTTAGGGCCTTTTCTCTTTCGGCAAGTTTTTTCGCATAGGCCGTTAAGCTGGTCTGAAGGTCGTTGAGCTCCTCAAATTTAGCGTCGACCTCCTTCTTAAGGGGAAGAAGCTCTTCTTCCCTCTTTTTCAGGAGTGTCTCCCTGTCTTTGAGGTCCTGTTCTTTTTTCCGGAGCATCCTTTCCTTCTCTTCTAATGCGGGATCGGGCTGGACATGGTCCTCCTCAGCAAGGGCCAGGTTCGTCGCGGAAAAACGCACTGGATCTGATTGGAGATACAGACCGCTGATGACTATCTTGACGAGCATCAGAAGGGTGAACGCGGTGATAATAACCACGAAAATATTCAAGTTTGCAGGAAATCCCTTCCGTGCCTTAGGATGGCGGTTTCGCTCATCTCTTTCTGCTCCAGGAGATGCTGATGATGGTTCCATTTTTGAAAATCCCTTTCCTTTAGTCTTTCAATAACCTTGTATTGTTTTGTCTTTTTAAGGAGAACATCCAATCTTGCCCTTACAACCTGTTCCGCTTTGGATATCTCAATCACCTGCGCGGCGATCTTACCCTTTAAAGCGGCTATGTATTCGGAATGATTCTTCAGTGTATGGGAAGAGATCTTTTCCTTTAGGCCGGCCCCCAGGTCTTGATTGGCCAGTTGAACGCTCTCCTTGAAATCTTCCAGCAGTTCCCGGCATTGTCTTAATTGACGCTGTGCCATGGACAGTTCGATCTCCGCCTTTTCTTTTAGGTGTTGCCTGTAGGATAGCAATGCCTCATATCTGAATGTAAAAACCACGTCTCTGCCTTTATGCCTTTGGCTTTTTTAATTACATTAAAGCTTCCCGCCTTTTGACGGGAGGTTGTAGTCAATGGGCTCTGCCCGCAAATTGCAACGTTATCCGGTAATGGCTGTCTCTTAAAGGCGATATCTACCTTCTTGTGTGCATGTGGACAAATGTTTGGGTTGTAGCGAAGTTTATAGCGGCAATTAAAGTTTCGATGTATACAACCCAAATATTTGTCCACTGCGAAGTCTGGTGGAATTTCCAAAAAGATATCGCCTTTAAGAGACAGCCATTACCTCCTTTTCATACCCCAATTGGTTGAGGACAAAGTCGCGTCCTCTTCCCCCGCGGTGCGGGGGGAATCTACGATGGGCGCGAATTATTTACAAAAGCTAATTTGATCAATAGGGTTATCAGCCTGCTCCTTAACCTGATCCGGTATCGCGGATCTTGGTCAATGTTTAGGAAGTTCCCAATCTCTTATAAGTCAGCAGTTTTACCATCTCTTGATAGGCGTCCTCCATAGATGATGCAGTATTCACATCCTGCTGAAGGAAGCTGTTCAGTTCATCGATCATTTCCAGGGCATAGTCCGTCTTTTTATTGTTCCCCTTTTCATAGGCGCCCAGGTTTACCAGATCTTCAATCTTCGCATAGTCCGCTAAAATCCTTCGAAACTCATAGGAGTAATCAAGGTGTTCTTTATTCACCACATCCGACATGAGCCTGCTCACGCTTAAGAGAATATTAACGGCGGGATAATGGCCCCTGGAAGCCAACTCCCTGTCCAGGACGATATGTCCGTCAACAATGGACCTGATGGCGTCGGCTATGGGTTCATTCATATCATCCCCCTCGACAAGGACAGCATAGATCCCGGTTATTGATCCTTTATTACCGTTGGTGCCGGCCCTTTCCAGGAGCTTGGGCAAGTGGGCAAAGGTGCTTGGCGGATATGCCTTGCTGGTGGGTGGTTCCCCGGCGGACAGCCCGACTTCTCGAGCCGCCATGGCGAATCGTGTTATGGAGTCCATCATCAGAAGGACATCTTTGCCGCGGTCCCTGAAAAATTCCGCTACTGTGGCGGCCAGATAGGCGCCCCTCATCCTTATAAGGGGTGAAGTATCGGATGTGGCAGCAATGACCACGGAGCGTTTCAGCCCTTCCCCCCTAAGATCCCGCTCAATGAATTCCCTTACTTCCCTGCCGCGCTCGCCGATGAGGCCGATGACATTCACATCGGCTTTTGTATTTCTTGCCATCATTCCCATGAGCACGCTTTTCCCCACACCAGACCCGGACATAACCGCGGCTCTCTGGCCTTTTGCCAGGGAGACCAGACAGTTAATCGAACAGATACCCACGTCCAGAGGCTCTGCTATTCGGGATCGATGTAAAGGGTTTACCGGCTGGGCATATAAAGGCATGATCTTTTCAGGGTGTATCGGCGGCCCGTCATCCAGCGGATTGCCTAGACCATCCAGTACCCTGCCCAGCATATCAGAACCGATAGCGACTGAGGCGGTATATCGTTTGCCTATTATCGTGCTGCCGGGTTCAACTCCCTCTGAGTTACTGAGGGGCATAAGGAGGAGGCTTTGATCCCTGAAACCTATTACTTCAGCCAAAATATGTTCGGTTACATTGGGCGGCAGAATATGACAGATAGCTCCCACGGGCATGGCAGGGCCGTTTCCCTCTATGACCGTCCCCACGACCTTGGTGACCTGACCCTCAACCCTGATAGGGCATGCTGAATCAACCCTATGGATGTATTCTTCAAGGGCGAGTTTCATGAAATTCTCCCCGGCTGGAGTGAAATTGCTGCTCAATCTCTTCTTCCAGCATCCCCAATTGATCTTCAATGGTAGCGTTGATCTTGCCGAATCCCGTTTCCAGGATACAGCCGCCCTTTTTAATGCTGTTATCTTCTGTTATTTGGAGATGCCCGCCTTTGGTCATTTTAGCAAGATCCGGTAATAATCTCCTGACATCCTCCATATCATCGGGGCTGATAATGATGTTTATCTTGCGTTTATCTGTCAGGAATTTCATGGCTGATCTGATTGTATTGCCTATGATCTCGTTGTTCGTCTTGACCTCTTCTCCTATTACGGTTTTTGCTATCAATATGCTCAACTTGAGCAATTCTCCCTCTGATTCGGAATGGATCTGTGGCTTCAGGTCATTTAATCCCGAGAACAGGGCCTCAAGTTGCTTTCCCATCTCCCTCATCTTCACTTCTTCCAGGGCAAGGCCGTCCCTTTGTCCCTGTTCAAAACCTTTTTCATATGCTTCCTTCTCAAGCCTTGCCAGTTTGGCCCTGAAATCCCCTTCCTCACCTTTTTCCACAAGGGGAAAATCCCAGGAAGAGACTGAAGGATCTTCTCCGGGGAGTGGCAGATTTACATGGCCGCCTTGATCATGTGGTGATTTATCATCTTTGGCCTGTTCTACATTTTGCGCGTTGAACGAGCCGATAGTAAGCGAGGGAGGCTCTTCTCCCTTTATCAGGTTAGACAAGTACCTCTTCACCCCCTTTGCCGCCCAGAATAATCTTCCCTTCCTCTTCAAGTATTCTGGCGGATTTGACTATACTCAGTTGTGCCTGTTCCACATCTCTCAGTTTGACCGGCCCCATGACCTCCATATCCTCTCTCATCATCTCGGCGGCACGCTGGCTCACATTGCTGAATATCTTATCGGCTAAATCATCTGACGCGGTTTTCAGCGCCAGTATAAGCTCATCATTGCCGACCTCCTTGAGTAGCGCCCTGATCGAGCGATCATCAAGGGTAACCAGGTCCGCGAAGATAAACATCTTCTGGCGAATCTCATCGGCCAGATCTTCTCTTGTACTCTCAATCTTTTCAAATATGGCATTTTCAGTCTTATGATCCAACTGATTAAGTATCTCCGCGGCCGTCTCAATGCCCCCTTGATTAATACCTGTCTCCTTGCCGATATCGGAAAGCATTTCGTCGACGACTTCATGTACCTCTTCAACTATTTCGTCCGGGACATCCTCGAGATCGGCAATCCGTATAATGACCTCGCCCTGAACATTTTCCGGTAAAAGCCGCATGATATCAGCCGCTGTCTGGTATTTCATGTTTACAAGGATAAGGGCGATCGTCTGTGGGTGCTCGTTCATGAGGAGATTTGCCACTATCTGCGGGTTCATTGAGCTCAGTTTTTCAAAGGATTTTTCCCCTCCCTTGGACAACACGTCTCCTAACAGGTCGTCGGCCTTTCTTGTGTCAAAGGCCCTGGACACACTCTTCTGGAGAAAATCTTTTCCCGAGATCCCCATAACCTTATTCCCATTCATGGTCTGGGAGAATTCATCCATGATAGAAGATACAACCTTGGGGTCCACTTGCTTGACCTGTGTCATCTGTTCACCAAGAATCCTTACCTCTGATTCATCCAGATGTTTAAAGACCTGGGATGTAAATTCTTCGCCCATAATCATTAGAAAAAGCGCTGCTTTCCGTGCGCCTGCTACAGGGAGTGCAGATGCCAATCTAAGTTACCTCATTAATCCATGTTTTGATAATATCGGCAGCGACATCAGGGTTTTTCTTTGTTACGTCTATCAATTGCTGCCGGCTGTTCTGTCTCATCTGGAGTTCATCTGTCTGGGAATCAAGGCCTGAGCCTTCTTTGCCTTGCCGGAGCGCCAATGTGCTGACGTATTCTCCTGTCTGGTTCAGCCACCTCTTGAAAGGCCTGATTGCGAGCAGGAAAAATAGTAAGACCAATAAGATATTAAACACGGGTTTGCTCCTCTTTTTGACGTAACTCATCCAGCCGGGCTTGCTTTCGATAAAGGATTCTTCCTCTTCCTGAAGGCTAAAGGAGATATTGGAGACATTCACCTGGTCTCCCCTCGCCTCATTGAATCCTATGACCTTTTTTATGATATCTTCAAAACTTTTCATCTCTTTTCGGCTTCGGGGAGCGAACTTCTGGACTATATTTCCTTCGGCATCTTTTTCTGAGACATATGGCCCATCGATAATCACTGCCGCTGAAAGGCGTTTTATATCACCTACTGAATCGATGATCTGTCTGTTGACCTTGTTTATCTCATAGTTGATAACGGAGTTCTCTCTCTTGAAATTTCCGACAGAGGACTCGGTACTCCCTTCCTGGCTCTGGTATACCTGATATTTCATGTCGGGAGATCCGGAAGGCAGGGTTTTCCCGCTGCTTGAACTCTCTTGCTGGCGTTGTTCACTCCGAATCACGACACTGTCAGGATCAAATTTTTCCTCAGAGATGTTTATCTGCCTGAAGTCAACTTCCGCTGAAACCCTGGCTACTACCCTGTTCAGGCCCACAACCGGTTCAAGCATGGTTTGGATTCGTTTTATATAATTGTCTTCAATTTTTTTCTGGTAGTCGAACTGTGCGTTGCTGCGGTCACCGACACCATCCTCGTCATGACCCTTGGAAAGCATACCTCCTGACATGTCAACAACGGTAACGTTTTCCGGTTTGAGTCCTTTTACGGCGCACGCAACAAGATTGATGATCCCCTGCAATTGCCGTTGGTTCAGTGTCCTTCCGGCCTGAGGCCGGATGACTACGGAAGCGGTTGAAGGCCTTTCAGGTTCCGCAAAAAGAGAATCTCCGGAGGCCACAATATGCACTCTTGCCTGGTCAATTACGTCAAACTGCATAATGGTCCTGGCAAGTTCCCCCTGAAGGGCCTGCTGATATTTCAATTTCTGGACGAACTCCGTAGTGCCGAAAGATATTTCATCAAAGATCTCAAAGCCAACGCTGCTTCCCGTGGGAATGCCCTCACTGGCGAGTTCTAATCTAAGCTGGTAGACCATATCATCAGGGACCAGAATAGCGCGTCCCCCGTCTTTGAGTTGAAAAAGCACTCTTTTTTCTTTTAACTTCTCAGATATCTTGGCGGCATCTCCCGTATCAAGATTGGAGAATAGTACCTGATAATCAGGCCTGTTGGTCCAGAGAAGGAGGGCGATAAATCCACCCACAACAATACTGACGATTATGGAAAATGATATCATCTTGCCTGGCGGTATGGCCTTTAGTACCTGAATAAAATTTTCACCGGTTATTGCCATGTAAAACCCCTTCTATTTATCATTTGTCACACAATTCACAGTTCACATTTCACCTTTCACAATTCACATTGATCATCGGGTGTCTGTTTCGCTGGTATTATCCTGTTAAAATCCGGCAACTCGCTGCCGATAACCCGCAAATCAGAAATTCATCCTCATAATCTCTTGATATGCCTCTAAGAGTTTATTCCTGATCTGGAGCAGGAATTTGAAGGAAATTCCTGATTTTTCAGTGGCAATCATTATCTCATGCAGATTATATCGTTTGCCAATGGCAAATTCTTCAGTCTTTTGACCGGCATCTTTTATCTGTTGGTCCACTTGGGAGATAAGAGTTTTTAATGTCTTCTGAAAGCCGTTTTTTTCAGCGTTCCGGTTTTTTTCAAGATTGGCGTGATTAATATGGTTGATAGAGCTGCTTTTTATAGGATCCATATAAGACCTCCTTAGCGTCCAATCTCAAGGGCCTTCAGCGCCATCTCCTTTGCAGTCTTTATTGCGGCGGCATTGGCTTCATAGGATCGATTGGCATTTAACATCTGGACCATCTCTTCAACAAGGTTTACATTGGGTAGATGGACATACCCATTTTTATCGGCATCCGGATGAGAGGGATCAAATATCTTTTTAAACTCACCTGAAACAGGCACTATCTCAGAAACCCTGACCCCGTGAATCTGATTTGCCAGTGAATCCTTAAACCGGTCATAAAAGGAAACACCGATGGGTGTTGTCTCAAAGATGCTCGTTTTCCTCCTATAGGGAGTCCCGTCAGCGGTCCGGGTAGTGTTGGCATTGGCCAGATTCATGGATATGACGTTAAGTCTTGTCCTCTGGGCCTTCATGCCGCTGGCAGCTATATCTATACACTGAATAAGGTCCATAAGTTTATCTCCTTCCTGCTTCAATGGCAGTTTTTAAAGCCTGAAATTTTTTAGATAGTAATCTTACAGAGGCCTCATATAGTAGATTGTTCCGCATCATCTTGGCCATCTCCATATCTATACTCAATTGACCTGATTCGGTTGAACCCGCCCCCTTTGATCGAATGGAAAAAGCCCCTCCTGTTCCTTCCGAGGCATGGGAAAAATGGCCGGGATCTGTTGTCTTGAGACGAACGGCGCTTTTATCCGCCGCCCTTTGAAGCTCCTGGTCAAAACGGAGTTCCTTGGGTCTGTAGCCGGGCGTGTCTATGTTGGCAAGATTCTCTGATATTACGCGATGGTTAGCGCTTCTAAAGTCCAGGGCACGGGAGAGAATCCTGATCGTTTTGCCCATAAGCCTGTTTTGAATGGGACTATTAATCTCCATCAATTTGCTCCTCATAAAGGTTGATTGTAATCATACTTGCAAAACAGATACCAAAACCTTCCATTGGCAGATGGGGCTTTTCAATCCCTGATCTCAACCCGCCTATGGAAGATCCCGCCCCGGCGGGGCTGAGAGGCCGTTCATTTTTTTGGCGAAACGTCATTGGGATATCGTCAGAATATTGACGATGTCATTTTTTGGTCTTGCGCAGAGGCGCCCTCCTTGTTTAGCTCTTTTTTATACTCGTGGAGTTTATTCCTTAATGTTCGTACGCTTATGCCCAGCACCTTGGCAGCGTGGGTCCTATTCCCCTTATGATCATCAAGGGCCTGTAGGATCATTCTTTTTTCCATCTCCTTTAACGGGATGGCGCCGTTTTTCTCCGGCCCTTCAATTTCAGCCTGCTTCTCCGGATTGCATATCAGTTCAAGATCATGGGCATGGATTATATCTGATTCAATCAGAAGGGTGGCTCTTTCAAGCAGGTTCTCAAGTTCTCTCACGTTCCCCGGCCAGGCCCTCTTTTTTAAAAATTCCTCTGCACTTGGAGACAGTCTCTTTGTCTGGATATTATTCAGAGGGCAGTACTTTTTCAGGAAAAAGTTGCCCAGGGGGGCAATATCATCCGGCCTTTTCTTCAGGGGAGGCATGTGTAGAGGGACCACATTCAGTCTGTAGAATAGATCAAGTCTGAAATTCCCGTTTTTTGTCTCCGCCTCAAGATCCTTGTTGGTTGTGGCGATAACGCGGACATCAACGGGTATGGTAGACTGTCCGCCTAACCTGTCTATCTCTCTTTCCTGTAAAACCCTGAGGAGCTTTGCCTGTATTGAGACATCCATCTCACTTATCTCATCAAGGAGCAGGGTTCCGTCGTTGGCCAATTCAAACTTCCCCTTTTTGCGAGAGACGGCCCCGGTAAAGGCCCCTTTTTCATGCCCGAAAAGCTCACTCTCCAGGAGGTTTTCAGGTAAAGCCGCGCAGTTGACTGCGATAAACGGACCGTCCTTTCTGTCACTGTTGTTATGGATAAAGCGGGCCAATACCTCTTTCCCGACTCCTGTCTCCCCGTTTATCAGCGCGGTAGATCGGCTAGGGGCGATCTTTTTGGCCAGGTCCATGATCTTGAGCATGGAATGGTGAACCGCGATGGGCAGGGCAGGGGCCTTGAATTTATTTGATCTTTTGGGTTGAGGAATATGCCTGGGGCATGGATATCTAAGCGCGCCTTCTATCATTACCCACAATTGTTCTGAAGATATACTCCCCGTAATATACTCAGATGCGCCTAGCTTAATGGCCCTTACGGCATCTTCAATGCTGGGTTGATTACTCATGAGTATGACAGGTAGGGCGGGAAATTTTGATTTAATATGCTGGAGTCGGGACAGTCCCGATTCAGGCTCGCCATTAATCTGCCCTATCCATAATCTGGGTGAAAGATTTTGAATTTTTTCCGGCATATTATCGTTGCTGTCTGCCATCAGGACCTTGTAACCCAGACCTTCCAGACGTTTCCACAAGGTCTCAGGCAGAGTAAAATCGGTGGCTGTCCATAGAATATTATTAGTGGTATCGGACATGACTTATATCAATTACCTGTCTCAGGCATGAAAGATAGTTGCTTTAACTGTTCATCCAGACCAATAGCGCCCAATCTGATTTGCGCCTTTTGTTGTAATATGGTATCTCCGCCCTCTGAAATCTCGTTTAGCAGCGGTTCCGCTTTTTTAGGTTCGCCTGTCGCCAGATAGGATAAAGCCAATCTGAACCGCATCTTCCAGTAATCATTATTGTCAGGGCCATAGCCCAGGGCAAACCCGTGCTCAAAGGATTTTACGGCCTGCGGGTATTTTTTCTCGTTATGGTAGATGCCACTGATTTCAATATAGGCCGACTGGAGGAGCGCTTTGCTCTCCTCATCTTTTTCAGCGAGGGCGATACTCCTATTCAATGCCTCTCTGGCCTTTTTAAAGTTTGCTTCTCGGTTAAGTATCTTTCCCATAAAGAGATAGGACCTGGCAATTTCCTTGTCAGAGATTTTTATTTTGCCTATTACTAATGACTGGTATAGATCGTGAGCGTCTCTTAACATTCCTTTTGCCATGTATATATCCGCGAGAAGCATGGTCATCTTCCGCTGATCAAGGATATCAAGCTTTCCTCCTCTGTTTTTCTCTAATAATTTCCGGGCGCTATCCTCATCTCCATTAGCAAAGTAGCTGCCCGCTAACCCATAGATATATTTCCCTCGGGATACCTGGTTCAGGTCATAGGGCTTTATCTTTAAAAAGGCAGAGATGGCATCATTGTATAGGCGGAGATTATTGAATGACAGGGCCACTAAAAGCGTGATCTCAGGAACTATATTGTCGGTCAACGTTTTACTTTTGGAGCGATACAGGTCGGTCAATTCCTTTTGCCCGTTGGAATGATACAGTCGCGTTATCTCCTTCTCCATGGACCTATAGTAAAGGTGCCTCGCTTCTTTTCGTGTCTCGGTCTGGAAGGGTTTTGCTGTAAGCTCATCCAGACTATCAAGAGCGGCTATATACTGTTCCTTCTCATATAACTGGTAGGCCTTCTCCAGTAAGGCCAGGTCGCCGATGGGTTCGCCCATGTTCTCATTGGACAGGTCCTCCAGGATGGATATATCTGAGAAGTAATCGGCCAGTCTCAACTTGGCTATTGATGCCCCTTCACTTTCGGGATAATAATCAATGACCATCCTGAAATATTTTTCCGCCTCTTTCTCATTTTCCTGTTGATGATATGTATCTCCTATACGGGCAAGCAGGAGGTCTACGGTCTCGGATTGATGACCTATATTTACGGCCCTGACGAGATAATCTCTGGCAACGTCATAATTCTTAAGGTAAAGAGAGTTTTTCGCGCACAGGGAGAGATACTCGGGGTACTCAAGATAGAGTTGGGAATCGGAATCAGCAATCTCATTCAATCTATTTTCAGCTTCTTCATAAAGGCCCACTATATGGTAATAATTCGCTATCCAGAAATTGGCCTCCACATTATAGGTCGAGTCGGGATATCGGCTCAGAAGGGTTTGAAAATCACTTATTGCCTTCTCTGTCTGATCCATCTGCAGATAGATTTTTCCCCTCGTGAGATATGACAAAGGTAAGTAATCGCCTTCCTTCTTATTAATCAATAGACTCAGGTATCCTATGGCCGCATAATGATTACCCGTCGTGGAACTTGCCTGGGCAATCTTAATATAGGCCAGGGGCACATACATTGATCTCCCGAAATAGTCGATGGCATACTTGTATGCATTGATGACCTTTTGCGTGATCGACTTGTCACCTCTTTTCCATAGGTAGTAATAGAAATCGCCCCTCCAGAATGATATCTTTTCAATTAAAGTTGAATCGGGAAATTCAGTCAGGAAATGATTGGTTAGTGCCGCGCCCTTTTCAAAATCATTGATCTCTCTCGCCTCCTGGATGCGACCGAAAAGAAAGGCCTCTTCAGGACTCAGGCCCTGAACCATCTCTTTCCCTTCATTGATGCCGGGGAAAACAGTATCCATTTTAGGTTCAATCATGAGGGGACCGATGGTCTCGGCTGAATTATTGTCTGTTGTCTGGTCAGCATCAAGCCCTTCTCTCTTTGGAATTTTCATCCTCACGATATGTCCCATGTCAGGGGAGGAGGCTGTTTCCGGTTGTTCCGTTTTTTGATCAATCTTATTTTCGATATCATTCTCCTGGTTGTCGTCTCCCTCTTTCTGTGTGTCTGAATCCAGGGCTGATAACAGGTCCTTATCATCTATCTCCATGGGCTCATCAAATAGGTCCATGACCAATCTGTTCCCGATATTCATCCAGAATATCCTGACATGGTTCAGATGAGACTCTATCTGAAGACCTATATCCGTTTTATTATCCTCCTGCTTGAGAACAGTGACCTCCTTCAACCATTTGATGGGCCCATATCTTTCGTCTTTTAAGGAACTTGAAATTGCTTCCAGTTGTATGGCGACCGCGGTCGGATCATGATAGGTCATCTCCCATATGGGTCTTTGGTCCAGGCCCATAACCATCCTTGTCGCTTTCTCTTTAAAAC
The DNA here is from genome assembly GCA_019313825.1 of Deltaproteobacteria bacterium. Lineage (GTDB taxonomy): Bacteria > Desulfobacterota > DSM-4660 > Desulfatiglandales > HGW-15 > JAFDAM01. The sequence goes on along the minus strand of JAFDAM010000043.1, from coordinate 203 downwards.
CAAATCTTATGGTTTTCAGGGTCGATGCCTGAGCCGGTGTCTCCTGTTCCATGCTCTCTTCCCCGGAAGATATCTCAAGATAGAGGAGCTTTTCATTGGGGAGCCAGGAACTGTCGATTTTATGAAAGGGCATGTCCATGTTGATCCGGAGTTTCAGGTCAGGGGATTCCCTGTCTTCATCCATGTCTATATCGTTATTTTCA
>JAFDAM010000042.1 GCA_019313825.1 Deltaproteobacteria bacterium | reverse complement strand
TTATATAGTTTTGGAGTCTTCTTTAGCCCTATACTGACTGAATTCGGCTGGACAAGGGCACAGACATCGGCTGCGTACTCCTTTTGCATCATCCTGAGCGCATTCCTTTCCATTCTGGTTGGAAGGCTTACTGATAGGTTCGGGCCCAGACTTGTTATGACGGCCTGCGGACTGTCCTTGGGGTTAGGTTATGTGCTGACGTCATGGATAACGGCTATCTGGCATCTTTATATCTTTTATGGGCTGTTAATTGGTTTCGGTATGAGCGGCGCCTATGTCCCTTTGCTCGCAACGGTAAGCAGGTGGTTTATTAAGCGACGAGGGATAATGACAGGGATATCATCGGCCGGCGGGGGTGTAGGTGCAATCATTATTCCACCGATCGTAGGCTGGCTTATATACAATTATCAATGGCGCACCTCTTATATGATTATGGGCATTGTCGCCCTATTATTAATAATCATGTCGGCGCAGCTTCTCAAGCGTGATCCTGCTCAGATAGGTTTGGCGCCTTACGGTGGTAATACAGAAAAGAATGACACAGGTAACCCGGAGGCCGACTCTTACTCCCTTACAGAATCAATGCATACATGGCAGCTCTGGGTACTTTGCGCAATATTTGCATGCAACCTTCTCCCGCTATCAGCCATGGTCGTGCATATTGTAGTGCATGCGATAGGTCTTGGGATATTGGAATCCAGTGGAGTAAAAATAATCGCTTTTATTGGAGCTGGCGGTATTATCGGTAGAATTATACTAGCGGGTGCAGCGGATAGAATAGGTAATAAGACTGCTATTATAATCGGCTTTAGCTTAATGATGTTTTCCATGCTCTGGGTGACGATCTCAAGGGAGCTATGGATGCTGTTTATTTTTGGTTTTGTTTTCGGTTTTTCATCTCAAGGTCTGATATCAGTAATGCCGTTAGTTATATCAGAACTGTTTGGCCTGGGGTCGCTCGGAGCACTATTGGGAATTGTCAATGCAGGAGGGGCAATAGGCGAAGCAACCGGCCCTATCCTAACTGGATGGATATTTGATATCACGACGAGCTATCACTGGGCTTTCATATGCTGTGCAGTCCTTAGTTTTATAGGAATTATTTTGACTATATTGCTGAGATCTACAAATGGATTAAGGCTTAAAAAGGAGGAATCGTAATATGGCAATGGAGCCGGAACTACCAATTAATAGTTTGCTTAAGGGTAAGATACCAGGAGAGGGGACTGGCATTGAGGTAAAAAAGACCATCTGTTCCATATGCAACCCCCTATCCCATTGCGGTATTGATGCTTATGTGAAGGACGGTGTTGTAATCAAGGTGGAGGGGACCAAGGAAAACCCTCATAACGCGGGGACACTCTGTTCAAAGGGTGCTTCAAGCAGACAGTACATCTACCATCAGGACCGTATCCGAACACCCTTGTTAAAAAAAGGGGACAGGGGGTCAGGGGAATTTGAACCGATATCGTGGGATGACGCCCTGGATCTCATTGCAGAGCGTTTTATCAAGCTCAAAGAAGAATCAGGGCCGGAATCCGTTGTTTTTTTTGCCGGCTACTCCAAATGGATGCGCCCTTTCCTGAAGCGTCTGGCTCATAGCTACGGCTCCCCCAACTACACTACCGAATCAAGCCTGTGCCATCTGGCCACTGTATTGGCCGCCAGACTGAATTACGGCTCACCTGCCGGTGTGCCTGAAATCTCCAAGACCGGATGCCTCGTGGTATGGGGAGCTAATCCCTTTTATTCCAATACTTCTAAGGTGAGAGAGATCCTGGATGCCAGGGAAAGGGGGATGAAGATTATTGAGGTAGGTCCCCTTTTGACACCTATCACTGCCCATGCCGACATCCATCTGCGAATTCGGCCTGGAACCTCGGGCGCCTTGGCACTAGGGATGGCCCATGTGATAATTGAAGAGGGACTCTATGACAAGGACTTTGTGGAGAATTGGACGCATGGATTTGAAGAGTACAGGGCCTATGTCAAGGAGTTTTCCCCTGCAGTTACCGAAGGTATTACGGGCATCTCCTCGTCTTTGATCACCAAGGCGGCAAGGCTCTATGCCACAACAAAACCCGCTGCAATGATGACCGGTGCAAGCCCTACTGTACACCACACAAACGGCATACAGAATCACAGGGCCTTGACGGCCTTGATAGGTCTTACCGGAAATTACGATCAGGAAGGTGGTAACTACTTAGTCCCACCCTCCTATGTTTCCGTACCTAATGGGGTCGTGACCAGGGAGGCTGAGTTTGTGCAATCACGGCCATGGCAGGAGATGCCGCCTCGCATTGGCCAGGATGTATACCCTGTTTGGTGCAAGATGGCGCCAGAGGGCCAGGCCATGCACCTGCCGTTTCAGATAAGGAGCGGGAAGCCTTATCCGATAAGGGCCATGCTCGCTTTCGGGCTGAACCACCGGATGTGGGCTGGATCTGACTTTATGCTGGAAAGCCTGAAGATGCTCGATTTTATAGTGGACGTAGATCTCTTCATGACAGACACGGCCAGGATCGCAGACCTTGTGCTGCCGGCATGCTCTTCTTTTGAAAGAAGTGAGCTTAAGTTTTACCAGGAGCAACATGTTATATGGACAAGCCCTGCAATTAAGCCGTTAGGGGAATCGCGATCCGACGCGGACATCATCTTTGATCTGGCAAAAAGGATAGCACCTGATGATTCCCTGATGGGGCAAGGGTATGAAGCATGTGTGGACTGGATACTGGAGCCCGCAAAACTCAAGGTGAAAGATATAAAGAAACACCCGGGCGGATATACACTGAAAGACGTAAAGATGCCTCCTTACCGTAAGTATAAGAAAAAAGGTTTCCCAACCCCTTCGGGTAAAATGGAATTTATTTCTTCAGTATTGGAGGAGGCGGGACAGGATCCTCTACCGCGTTTCAAGGAGCCAGTACTGAGCCCTAGATCCTCTCCCGAGGTTGCCAAAGAATATCCTTTGATACTTACCAGCGGAGCACGGCTTCCCATGTTCATTCATTCCAGGACCTTCCGGCTTCCCTGGACCAAAGGACTTAGGCCGGACCCCATGGTGGATATTAATGCCAAAGATGCGGAAACGAGGGGAATCTCTTCCGGAGACTGGGTTTCCCTGTCAACGAAAAGGGGAGCTATACGGGTAAGGGCTCACCTGACGGAAATTGTTTCTCCAGGAGTGGTCAATATCTATCATGGATACCCCCAAGCCGATATAAACCTGTTGATTGAACCTGATTACCTGGACCCAATCTCGGCATATCCGGGTTTCAAGGCCCTCCTCTGCGAGGTGAAGCTGATTACAGAAGGAATGAGGAGAATGTGAGATGGCACAATTAGGCTTTTCTATTGACGTTTCAAGGTGCAGCGGGTGCATGGCATGCATAGTGTCCTGTCTGGACCAGAATGATCTTCAGGGAGGGGGTTTGGCATTCAGGCATGTCACACGGCTTGAAAGGGGTTCATATCCCTCAGTAAAGCTGTCCTTTCTCTCAATTTCGTGCCTGCATTGCGGAGATGCCCCATGCATGATGGTTTGCCCGGCACAGGCCATCTATAAAAGGGACGGGGACGGTATCGTTGAAGTAGACAGGGACCTCTGTGTGGGATGCCATAGCTGCGCTCTGGCATGCCCCTTTGGTGCGCCACAATATCCTGCAGATGGGAAGATGAATAAATGCAATTTCTGTTTTGAAAGGCTTAACCATGACATGGAGCCTGCTTGTGTTTGTGTATGCCCAACCCGCGCCTTGGGATTCGGGCCATTGGAAACCCTGGCAGAGCAAAAAGCTCAAAAGGCATCCATCTCAATTCTTGATTCCCTTCATCTGTGGCCTTTGAATATAAGTTTATGAAAGATCCCAAAATACTCATTATCGGTAATGGCGGGGCCGCGGCATATGCCGTTCTCGCTGCAAGGGCCTTCGGACATATGGGAACAATCAGTATTGTTTCTGGTGTTAATGAACCTGCTTTCGGGCAAAAGAGAGTTGATAGGTCTGGGGCAATGCCTGTTACCAGGGAAGGACCGCAGGATTGAATATGGCAGGAGGTGATGTGAAATTTCCAGGGACCATACCTGACCATATAAGCACTTTCTTTGGATTAACCTTTGTCCACCTGGGCGATGTTTACCGTAAAGGGCCGGAGATAAGGGATGTGTCTAATAAGCACATTTCAGATAATGGTGCATTATGCAAACTCTAACGCAGGAGGATATGAAGATGCCGAGAAAAAATATAGTAATAGACACCGAATTTCATCATATTCCGTGGGTGGCTGCAATGAAGGCTAAGGATCTACCTGATGGTGACCTGAAGTTCAAGAGAATCGTGAGCAACCCTGATGCAGCCTATGGGAAGGTCTTCAACATCGAGACATGCATACGCCATATGGATGAATGCGGGCTGGATATGGCAGCCGTGGGTCTTGCGACCTGGGATGCGGCAAGCATGGAGGTCTGCAGGACCATTAATGATGAATTGAGCGGATACATGGATAGATATCCGGGCAGATTCATACCGCTGGCACATATCCCTTATCTAGATGGTCAGTCCGCCATTGACGAACTGGACAGGGCCATAAACGACCTGGGGCTCAAAGGAGTCACATTACTAACGTCCCTCAGAGGTGCTAGGCTCGATGACAAACAGCTAAGGCCTTTGTTCAAAAAGATAGAGAAGCTTCAGGTTCCTGTGGTTGTGCATCCAACGGTCAAGATTCCGATCTGGGGCGGCGATAGATACTACATGAGCGGTAGTGTGTCGCGGGAATACGATATAATAAAGGCCTTTGTTGAAGTCCTCTGCGGCGTACTCCCTGAATATCCTGAACTTACATTCATCTTCTCCCACTATGGCGGTGGCGCCCCCTTTCTTCTGGGAAGGATAATGTCCTTTTATCTGCCGGAGAATACGGATATCCCAAAGGAACTGATCGCAAAGCCCAAAACCTACAGACAGTTTGAAAAGTTTGGACTTAAAAAGAGATTTAACAAGCTCCTTGATCGGGTCTACTTCAATATTGCCGGCACTGGTGGCTGGATGCCTGCCTTTAAACAGGCACTGCTTGCAATAAGACCTGAAAGGCTATGTTTCGGTTCTGACTACCCCTGGGAGATGAGTACTCCCTCTGACCTAAAGGCCTATCTTGCCTCCATTAAGCGCTCGAATATCCCTAAAGAAGACAAGAAGAATATCCTGGGTGGCAATATGCTAAGGCTCTTTAAAGTGTAAAGGGTTAAATGGGTCTGCAATATTACTGCCACCATTCTTTTTAAAGCTTAGTGCGCTTAATTAGCCTAAGTATGGCATGCATTTTGCTTCTTTTGAGGAACCACAGGGTTAATTTTCCTATATTTTCTCCCATAAACAGTAAGTTCTTATAAAAAATATGTTATAATCCGCAAAATTGTCCTCCCCTGGAGGGTTTGTCCTCCTTGGGCGGATCAAACATTATCAGATTAGACATCATGGATCATTAATATGGAAAAGAACTCATCAAAAAGATTGTCAACTAACTATCTCTTGATTGCCACTACTGCGGTCATACTATTCATGGCTACAGCGCTGGCACTTATCGCCTATGAGTACAAGAGAAACCGTTCAGGTGCGATGGCGAACTTTCAGGAGAAGCTCTCAGAACGGGTCCATTTACTGGAAGATTTTTATGCTGGAATAACCCGTTACATAGATTCCATGGTGTTCTGGGCTGAAGACTACCTTAATAACCCGGATAATGCGGACGATTACCTCGCCACTATGAAGCTTATGAGGATAAATCCGAAATCGAGTTTCTTTCTGCATAACCTGACTGACAAGGATAGTCGTCATCAACTGGGCATGGCATTTGGGAAACTACCTGCCTACGGGTCAATGAAAGATTATTTTCAGGAGGTCAGCCTATGCCTGGGGCTATTGAGCGTGCAGAGGGCTTCGCATAGCACCATGCCCTATTTGAAATGGAGTTATTACATCTCTCATAAGGATATATCCTCCCTTTATCCGACCTATCCTTATTTTACATCTCAGGAGGATACTGTTGAAAGAACCACAGCCTTATTAGAAACGAACATCCAGGCATTGCGAAAGAAAGATTACTGGGTAAATGTCAGTCCTCAAAACAATCCTGAACGCAAGAGATATTGGTCCGACATTCATTTTGATTATGCCTCGAAATCATTAATAATTACCCATAGCGCACCGCTCTACTACAAAGATCAATTCATGGGAGTCATAGCGTCAGATATCCAGACAGAGGCCTTAAACCAGATTGTTGTACCGTTTGCCGGTCGGCACGGCAAATTCATTCTAGTCAACAATAACAAACAGGTCCTTGCCTACTCGGATCATAATCAGAAAGGCGCCAAGACGGTTACCCTTTTGGAGAATGTTCTTCCGCAGGGCGGCCCGGCCTTTCCTCTTCAACATAATAAAAAAGAGGAATATTTCTCTTGGAACGACCATTATACATTTACAAGGTCATCTGAAGAAGGGCGCTGGACTCTAATCTACATGATTCCCAGCAGGGTCGCGCTAAATCTATTCCTCCCTGCTGTTATAGTGGATTTAGGTCTTGTTCTTTGCCTGATACTGCTTGCAGTACTGGCCCACTTCCTTATCCGTTACCACTTTGTCCGACCGGCCATCTCTCTGATCGACCATATCCATACGGAAGCCATAATGGGCCCCACGCCTATCCCCAAAGTCCCGGCAGCATGGAAACCGTGGTTTATCAGGCTCTCTGATACACTTCATCTTAAGAGCATCGCCGCCAACCTGCCCGGAGCAATATATCAGGTTGTACGATATAAAGACGGTCGACTGAAAACAACTTTTGTCAGTACCGGTATCAAGGATCTTCTCGAAGTCCATACCAATGATGATGACCAGCTTAATCCCCTGGAATCAATTCCCGAACACTTACGCACCAAATTTCTGGATATTATCGAACGATCGACAGATACTGACGGGCCTGTCAATATTGAATATGAGATCCCATCGCTTTCAGGAAATAAGAAATGGGTGCGGCTGGCCGCGCGCCCAAGAACAGGTTTCAACGGTGAGACCATCTGGGACGGCCTTGCATTGGACATAACCGATCGGAAACATGTGGAACAGGACCGTGAAAGGGTCATTGCGGAACTCCAGGAAGCATTGGACAGGATAAAGACCCTGGACGGATTGATCCCTATATGCTCTTCCTGTAAAAAGATACGGGACGATAAAGGATATTGGAATCAGGTCGAATCCTATATCAGCAGATATTCGGATGCTGAGTTCACCCATAGCATCTGCCCCAACTGCGCGAAGAAACTGTATCCGGAGTTATTCAATAACAATAATGATGAGGGTTAGTTTTTGATTCATGCTATCAGTCCCGCTGCAGCAGAGATCCAACTTATTCTATAAAGTGTATCACCGGCACTAACCTGATGATAACGAACTTTTAAATCCTTTTTCAGATGGTTTTGGGCTCACTTTGCGCGATGTCTTATTCTTCGCTAATTCTATCGCGTTTTTCAAACTTTACCCTAAATAAATTTACTCCCTTCAGGTATCTTGACACTGATATGGACGTACAGTGAATGAAAGAGATTTAATTTGAGTAATAAGAATACAAAATCACCCAGGATATTCTTCGGCTGGTGGACGGTTTTATTTACCGGTATCACCTCCGGCTTGGGCCATGGTTTTTACGGATTCGGGATCTCCGTGTTCTTCAAAGACATTGCTGCCGAGCTTGGCTTTAACCGCGATAGCCATACTACTTTTATGCATGCTTAGGCCTCCGGAAACAGTGGGGAAATCCCCAGGCAGTCTGCAATATTAATTCATTAAAAATCTACTACTATTCCGATTCACCCTTTTGTCCTGAACCCGCACACCAGTCCTTCAGCGAAAAAAGCAAAGCCTACCAAGGGAAAAGGACAGTTTATACAATTTTCTCCATTAACTAATTATAAGATGAACTTATGGTATTGATTATATATTATTATTTGACATTATAGTATGGTTTCACTATGTGGTATCAGTAGTGTCCGGTTAAGAATCAAATAAATTCAGTTGTTTATGGCTGATAGTGGTTGTGTTCTTGTAATCATCTGCTGTGAGCGCCTGTAAAATAGGCATTTTCTCAAAAAGTGATATACTTAGAATCTGTAAAATAGTGTAGAGAGATAAATCAAGGTTCAATCGCTTTTTCATTATGGCAACCAGAACATAAGTCGATATGGCGATCCAGATTTGCGTTTTAACAGCATTCTCAGATGTGCCATAGAAGCGTTTGATTCTCAAATGTTGCTTGATCCATTTGAAGAATATCTCTACACGCCACCTGTATCGGTATAGCTCAGCAATTGTTAGTGCCGGAAGTGTGAATTGATTTGTGAGAAAGACAAATGATCTACCTTTCTCAGCATCGAAGTATTTTATCCGACGTAGCTTTGCCGGGTAGTCTTTTTTGGTGTAAAAGCCTGTTGGTACAACTGTTTGGTCGTATCTGACACCAGTGCTTTTATCAACCTTATGCGAGTATATACGACGCAGCCCTGTATTGGTTTTCGAACGAGTTACAAATATGGCTAAGCTTTGATGCAACTGATATAATCGTTGAAAATCCAGATAGGCACGATCCATGACATAAATTGCGCCCGGTTCCGGTATCAGATGATCAAGAACATTGACATCGTGAACCTTACCGTCAGTAATCCAAATGAAAGTTGGGATATCACCACGCAAATCTAATAGCGTATGCAGTTTGATAGCAGCCTTAGTTCTGCGAAATTGAGCCCATGGAAAAACAGACAAACATAGATCAATTGTTGACGAATCCGGAGCATAGACGGTTTCTTTCAATTCAAGACCGAAATCATCATCAACATACAGACCCCGAGCTTCGTATATTAGTATCTGGGCAAAGTCGCTGTAAATCCGCCAATCTCGGTTTTCATTTGCATCGGCCAATGTGCTTCGGGACACCTTTCCTCGTATTCCCATATGGTAGAGCTTTTCGTGCAAGGCCCGAAGACAGCACTCAATATCCCGCAAGCTTTCACGGTAAGTCAGTTGAGCGAACGCCATACATAGAAGCTGGTCGTAGCATGTAAAAGAACGTACTCGGTAATTACCCCTATAACGATTGACACATTGATGAAATTTCTTATGAGAGAGAAAACTCAATACTTGAGAAAAAACAGTTTGTCCTTGATACATGGGTGAACTCCTTTCGCGTGATAAAATCGTCGCCAAAGGAGTATGGGGCCATATTTAGACAAATTTCAAGTCGTTCCCTCTCATTTATGTCACTATATTGCCTTATATCAAGCACTTAAGGGAACTTTTTAAAATCTTAACCGGACAGCACTGATGTGGTATACAAATAAGAGTTCTGAGCCATAAAACAGCCTTTTATAACTCTTATTTATTGTATTTATATCTGCATTGGCGGGAAGGGGGTGAGAAATATATTTATCAAGGCAAGATATTGATAACTAAAATCAAATATAAAAAGGAGCGATTATAATGGAAATAATTGATTCAAGATGCAGACCACCCACCCCTGAAATTAAGTCTTATTTTATCGAGGAAACTACTGTGCCAGCTAATCTTACTACTGGCGCCAGGTCTGTTTCACCTGCCTATCTGACAGGGTCAATGGATCTTTTTATGGATGAAATGGAAGAGGCCGGTATATCCAAGGCAGTAGTTATCAATAGAAATGCCAAGGCCTTTCACCCCAAGCAGAACGGCTTCATACCCAATGACCACATCCATGACTTAATGAAAGAATACCCGGATAAGATAGTCGGTGTTGCCGGGATTGACCTCGCTAACGAAGTGCATGATCCCATTGAGGAGACGGAACGATGTGTAGCTTTGGGCTTTAAGTCTGTCCATATCGAGCCCGGACGTTCCCTGGGCTGCTTCAACAACGACGAAAGGATATTTCCCCTCTATGAGAAGTGTATAGATCTGGATATACCCATTGTCTTGATGACCGGGCCATTGGCCGGACCAAACCAGGAGTTTACTAATCCTAAATATATAGAAGAAGTTGCACTGAGATACCGTGAACTCAAAATTATTTGCGGTCACGGCTGCTGGCCCTTTGTGACCCAGATTCTCGGTGTCTGCTTCAGGTGCCCGAATGTATATCTTATTCCTGACGCCTATCTGTATATGCCTGCGGCAGATCAGTATATTCAAGCGGCCAATACTTTCCTAAGAGACCGGATACTATTCGGCTCTGCCTATCCTTATAGACCATTAGGACAGACTGTAGAGGATTTTCGGGCTCTTCCAATTGAGCCATTCGCCATGGAAAAGGTAGCGGCAAAGAATGCAAGGAAGGTATTTAAGCTTTAATCCCAATCAGGTGAAATACTCAATTGGGAGCAATTAGATATTTCGGTAGGCCTCTGGCTGACTTTGACTACATACATCCTTGCCAAGAGGCCTATTGAATAAATATTATTTCAATCCAATCATGAAAGGAAGTCTATTATGGTAAATAACGTGCCTGAATCTATGACGGCCATTGAGATTACTGAGCATGGTGAGCCTGAAGTGCTTAAACAATGTTCGAGACCCGTTCCTGGGTTGGAAAAGGGAGAGGTCCTGATAAAGACAGAAGCCGCCGGCATTAACCGGCCTGACATCGGGCAGCGAAGAGGCTTCTATCCTGCACCTCCCGGCGCTGTGGATATCCCCGGCCTTGAGGTGGCAGGAAAGATCGTAGAGATGGGGAAGGACGTTACAGAATGGAAGATAGGTGATGAAGTGTGCGCCCTGGTAACAGGCGGAGGATATGCCCAGTATGTCGCAATACCGTCACCTCAATGCCTGCCGGCACCCAAGGGACTTTCCATGGTGGAGGCGGCTGCAATCCCGGAGACATTTTTTACGGTATGGACCAATGTATTTGACCGTGGTCGTCTCAAGGAAGGTGAGAGCCTCCTGGTACATGGAGGATCAAGCGGAATCGGCACAACAGCCATACAGCTTGCCTCCCGGTTGGGCGCAAGGGTATTTGCCACTGCCGGCAACTCTGAGAAATGCCGTGTGTGCGAGTCACTAGGCGCGGAGCGCGCCATAAACTATAAAGAAGATGATTTTGTCGAGGTCTTCAAGGAACTGACAGACGGAAAGGGGGTTGACGTGATACTTGATATGGTGGCAGGCAGTTATGTGCCGCGAGACATTGAGCTTGCCGCTGTTGAAGGCCGTATAATACTCATATCTGTCCTAGGGGGGGATTCAAGTGAGATACCTCTGCTTCCGCTCATATTCAAGCGGATCATTCTCACTGGTTCTGCTCTTCGCGCACAGCCCGTTGTAAATAAAGGCGCCATAGCAAAATCCCTGAAAGACAAGGCCTGGCCGTTGATCGAATCCGGCAAGGTCAAGCCTTTCATCCATAAGGTATTTCCAATGGCGGAGGTCGCAGATGCGCACCGCCTGATGGAGAGCAGCCAGCATATTGGAAAGATCGTGCTGGAGGTGTGATTCTCCGACTCGTTTTTTTTCAAATCCTTGAAGAATCCCCATATCTGTGATTCACCCCCGAAATAGTATCAGGGGGTGAATCACAAAATTGACCCTGTCATCTTGGTGAAAAATACATTTGAAAAACAGCCATGATTACAATAATGAGCTCTGAAATAGTAACTAAAGCGAGATACATATACTGTTTTTAAATTAGATGGTGGATCTGGGCGTCATTCATATTATTGATACGCAATGGCAAGTTCATTACACTCTTACACTTTTGGTGTTCAGACAATGGTAGGCAGTGTGTTAGACATCCATTTCCCTTTCTGGCCAGGGGGATTGGCCGAACCACGGCGGGCGGCATGATTGGGATGATGGTCTTCTTCCGTATTCCGTCGAGATTCCTGGGTGGCATTATAGCCGATCGTGTGGGGAAAGATCGCCTCCAATTTCTAATGTCAGGAGTATTCTCCCTTCTTTTGATAGGGATTACCTGGTTTCTTATAAGCCGGAGTATCGTTTCAATCTATGCTTTTCTTATCCTTTACAGCTTCAGCAGCGGAGCTTCCATACCTTTAATAATTATCATAATAGGAAGCTATTTTGGTCGGAAGGCCTTTGGTTCAATTTTCTGCAGTTCCATGGCTGTCCGGGCTCCGCTATCGCAATACTGCTTCTGTTCCTGCTAAGGCCTCATGAAACAGAGGGGCATCAATAGGCAATCCGAAAAATTACTTATTTCGTTCAACGCTTATTATTATTTTGATTCACGCCCCTTCTAATAAACCCATCCACACAACGCTTCAGAGAAATAAATGCATATTAGCGCCAAGGAAAAGAGACAGCATACATGATACTCAATATAAATAAATCATAAGATTTCCTTATAATATTGATTATTTGTTATTATTTGACATTATAGGAGTGCTTCAACTATAATATCGTAAAAGTTTAAAGTCTGAAATAGTTTTTTCAATCCTTATATACAAGGCTTAATACTTACATTGGAAAAAAGGAGGTGAGAAAATAATTCATCAAGGTAAGATATTGACAACTAAAATCAAATATAAAAAGGAGAGATTATAATGGAAATAATTGATTCAAGATGCAGACCGCCTACCCCTGAAATAAAGTCTTATTTTATTCACGAGACTACTGTTCCCGCCAATCTTACCACCGGAGCCAGGTCTGTTTCACCCGCTTATCTGACAGGGTCAATGGAACTTTTTATTGATGAGATGGAAGAGGCCGGGATATCCAAGGCGGTAGTTATCAATAGAAATGCCAAGGCTTTTCACCCCAAACAGAACGGTTTCATACCCAATGACCACATCCATGACTTGATGAAAGAATACCCGGATAAGATAGTCGGTGTTGCCGGGATTGACCTCGCCAACGAAGTGCATGATCCCCTAGAGGAGACAGAACGATGTGTAGATTTGGGCTTTAAGTCTGTCCATATTGAACCCGGACGTTCTCTAACCTGCTTCAACAACGACGAAAGGATATTTCCCCTCTATGAGAAGTGTATAGATCTGGGCATACCCATTGTCTTGATGACCGGGCCATTGGCCGGACCAAATCAGGAATTTACCAATCCAAAATATGTAGAAGAAGTTGCGTTGAGATATCGTGAACTTAAAATTATTTGCGGTCACGGCTGCTGGCCCTTTGTAACCCAGATTCTCGGTGTCTGCTTCAGGTGCCCGAATGTCTATCTCATTCCCGACGCCTATCTGTATATGCCCGCGGCAGATCAGTATATACAGGCGGCAAATACGTTCCTAAGAGACAGGATCTTATTCGGCACTGCCTATCCGTATCGGCCCTTATTGCAGACTGTGGAGGATTTCAAGGCTCTTGCGATTGAACCATTCGCAATGGAAAAGGTGGCGGCAAAGAATGCAAGAAAAGTTTTCAAGTTATAAACTTCATATTACGTTGCTGGAATTACCTGGAGATTTTTCCAAATTCATCTCTATAACTGACGGCAACGGTCACGATGTTAGTATCATTATATGCGCTTGTTGTCGAGGACGCTTTGCGCCCTCGACAACGTGCTGCTGATCCTCTGGCAGTGAGTCGTTTAGCGCCCCACAACCAGCGGATCAGCAGCACATTACAATATTAATTATAGAAACGGTTGAAATAGGCCAAAGTCTCTAAACAACTTTATTGGATGTTAGCGTGTCAATGCTTCATTCAGGACCTGAAAGGGGGTGCATCATGAAACTCAGGAATAGATTGTTTGAAAAGGTTGCTGTTTTGGCGCTTGTCTTCGGACTCGCAAGTGTGACAATCACTAGTAATGCGGTGGCCGGTTTTCCGGAAAAGCCAATCAACATTTGGGTGGGCTTCAGTGCGGGTGGCAGCGCTCACACGATTTCCACCCTGATAGCGAAGGAATTGAAAAAAACACTGGGCCAGCCCATTGTCGTAACGGTCAAGAGCGGTGGCGCAGGTTCAGTCATGGCGGCTCAACTCGCAAAAGTAAAGCCGGATGGTTATACCTTAGGTGTAGCGGTTATGGACACCTGGGCCTTTATGCCATTGGTCAGCAAAAAAGCCTCATACGAGATCGGCGATTTCACATACCTGGGGACGTTGACAACAGGCAGTCCCTGCTTCTACGTCAAGGCAGATAGCCCGTGGAAGACCTTCAATGACTTAATTGAATCTGCCAAGACTGCCCAAGAGCCTATCAAATTTGTTAGTTTAGCCCCAAGTGTAACCCTGCAGTTCAAATCCATCACTAAGCAAGCCGGAGTTTTGAATAAGTTCAGCATCGTTACCGCCAGGGGAAGCTCGAGAGCCGTCCCGATGATTCTGGGTGGTCACGCCGATCTTGGATGGGGAGGGGGTGGCCATAATAAATATGTCAGCAAAGGAAAATTGAGAAACCTGGTGATCACCGATAAATCTCATATGGCTGATTTCCCTGATCTTCCGACTTTGGTTGATTTAGGTTATGTGGGTTTCCCGACCGGATTTAAGTTGATTGCCGGCCCGAAGGGTATTCCAGCCGACATCACTAAAGTCCTGGCCGGTGCAATTGAAAAAGCCGTGAACGTACCGGACGTTGTCAAGATCATGAAAAATTTCAATGATCCTGTCGAGTACAACAGCCCTGACGTAACAAAGAAGGAAATTTATTCCCAGACGGACTATTTCCGGAATCTGCTTGCCGAATTCGGTAAGAAAAAAAAGATAGGACAGTAACTCATTTCCCTTTGAGGGGAACAATGCAACCAACCGGCCCCCTGGGAACCGAATAATGTTGCAGGGGGCTTTTATCAGACTTTTGCCACGAATCAGACAATATTTTAACGTGGCGGAGAAAATCGTCTGAGATAAGAGCTTAAGCACTGTCAAGAGGGTATAACGATGCGAAAATCTGACATTGCCACCGGTCTCGTCCTTACGATCATCGGGCTGTACCTCCTTCTGGTCGTTATTCCGAATGAAACAACAGTTAGTGATTTTGATATCGGTGGGACATTACCATCATCCCTCTTTCCATACATCAGTATCGGGCTCATGACAGGGCTCTCAATCCTCTTGATAATCAAGCACCTCCTACATGCCGGCAAGGAAGATGAAGATCCTCCAATGACCGTTAAAAACTGGCTTCATCTCTTGTACATCACCGGATTGTTTGTCGTAGCATTAGTATCTTTCACTTATCTGGGTTTCGTGCTTGGAGGCATTATTATGATCGCCAGTCTTATGTTTTATATGGGCACTCGAAGCCCTCTCCGAGTCGCACTGACCTCCATTTTAGCGACCGCGTGTATTTACGTATTTTTTTGGTACGGATTTCATATCGCGTTGCCGTCAGGTAAAATTGAATGGAAACTATTCTTGCAGGCATTTCAGACGTTATTACATTAACCAACATTCTCTATATTTTATTGGGTGTGTTCACAGGAATCGTGGCAGGAGCGATTCCAGGGTTAAGTGGCATAACGGCTATCGCCATTGCCATCCCCTTTACGATCTATTTAAGCCCGTTGACCGCAGTTGCCTTTCTGATTGCGATCAATAAGGGCAGTACCGTTGGCGGAGCCATTTCCGCCATATTGCTCAATACACCCGGGACTCCGGATGCAACAGCAACGACATTTGATGGATACCCGCTCGCCAAAAAAGGCAAACCCCTTAAGGCGCTGACAATAGCGCTGTATTCGTCAGTTTCCGGCGACACCTTTAGCGACATGGTCCTGATTGTAGCCTCCGCATCCCTTGTAACTTTTGCATTAAAGATGGGGCCCATTGAATTCACGGCCTTTGTCATTCTGTCCCTTACAATTATTGGCGCGTTCGCCGAGGACTCAATGATAAAGGGATTGATTGCAGCCTGCTTCGGCGTGTTTCTTCGAACGGTCGGGCTTGATCCGGAATCCGGTACAGAGCGGTTGACATTTGGTGTTGTAGATCTTATGGGAGGGGTCCCCTTATTAGCCGTCGGTATCGGTACCCTGGCTTTAGGGGAGATCATCCGGCAGATCGAAGTCCGTGTCAGCACGGCTGGAGAAGGCATATCTCTCAAAGTTTCAAAGAATCGGACGGATGGTCATGCCTCTTGGAAAGAATACAAAAGATGCCTTCCTACGATCTTTCGATCAGCCATTATTGGGACGTTTGTCGGGGCAATCCCGGGTCTTGGGTCTACTGTAGCTGCTTTCCTTGGATATAACGCAGCAAAGAGCAGTTCTTCGAATCCGGAGGAGTTCGGGACAGGAAAACTGGAAGGAATTGCAGCAGCCGAGGCGGCCAATAGTTCCGTTGTCGGCGCCAATCTGATTCCACTCCTGTTAATAGGCATTCCGGGTAATGTTGCCGCCGCTTTCCTGATTGGTGCTTTCATGATTCACGGAATAACGCCGGGGCCTCTAATTTTCGAATCACACGCGCGCCTTATTTACGGTCTTTTCGGCGCCATGGTTATCGCAAATATCTGCAATTTCTTGATTGGCAATATTGGCCTACGTTTTTTTGCCTTGTTGATCCGTGCTCCCAGTACAATCGTTTTTCCTGTCATCGTACTGTTTTGCATGTCAGGCACTTACATGATAGAAGGCGGACTGTTCGCTGTGGGCATAATGCTCGCTTTCGGTATTGTGGGATACCTTATGCGTAAATTAAGGTTCTCTTTTGTCACATTCATCATAGGCTATATATTGGGCAAAGAGTTCGAAATAGGTCTCCGACAAACAATTATCATCACAAACAGGAACCCGAAAGCTATGTTGGATCATCCGGTTGCTATAATTGTATTCCTAATGGCGATTGCGTTTGTCGGCTATATTACATATCGCAATCTGAAACAATACCGGACAAATTCCAAGAGCTGATTATTATTCAGTTTAAAAAATGGGGACCCATGGGGAGCAATCAACTATGATTAACAAAATCGAAATCTTTGACCTGAGGCTACCTCTTACAAGACCCTATCGCTCCGCCCTGGGTGAGCTGACAGAATTGACGACCCTGATAATACGACTGGTAGATGACGGAAATCAGGAAGCATATGGGGAGACGACTTCCGCCCTTGGATATTCCTGGGAAGGCCCGGAGGACGTCTGGGACCTAGCCCTAAGGAAAGGCCCGGAGCTTCCCGGGAAAGGATTGCGTGCAGCCTCAGAATTATTTGCGGGCGAGCAAATGTCTTTTCCATTCGGTGTAACTTCATGGCTCACGGCACTGGAGCTCTTGGAAAAGGAGCCTCTGCTTGAACCGACTGAACAGGAGACTCTTGTCCCATTGACCGGACTGGTCAATGCCTTCAGGATAGAGGAGGTCCCGGACATTGTGGAAAAGGCCCTGGCTTCAGGTTATAAGAGTCTGAAGGTTAAGGTCGGTTTCAATATTGATGAGGATATCCGACGGGTCAAAGCTGTTCAGGAGGTGGCCGAACAGAGAGCAAAAATCCGGATTGACGCCAACCAGGCCTATACCTTTGACCAGGCCGCCCTTTTTGTCAACTCCATAGATCCTGACGGCATCGAGCTCTTTGAGCAACCTTTTGAAAAGGACGACTGGGGGGCCATGACTGAACTTAAGAAGACCTCTCCCTTACCGTTGATGCTTGACGAATCGATCTATCACGATGAGGAGATTGAGAGATCTGCGCGTGAAGACTGCGCCCATTATCTCAAATTTAAGCTTATGAAGGCAGGCAGCGCAAGGAATCTGGCAAACTATGTGGAACGTACTCGGGAACTGGGGATGAAGGTTGTGGTCGGAAACGGCGTTGCATCTGACCTTGGATGCTATCACGAGGCATTAGTAGCGGCCAATTTGGGGATTGAGACTGCCGGAGAAGGAAACGGCTTTTTAAAGATCAAAGAATCCCTTCTTAAAAGCCCGCTTCGATTTGAGGATGGTGCCATAGTCCTTGAGCCAGGGGCAAAACCGCAGATAGATAGAAAAAAGCTGGAATCGTTCTGCATAAGATCCGAGTCCTGGCAGGTCTGATTCAATCCAATAATCCTTCCTATAGGCCTTCTGCCTGCCCTGTTGACTTAATTAGATCCACTAAATTCTTTGAGTCTGAGAGGAGTCGACTGCCATAAAGAATCTTCAGAAAAGTTACTGCTGCCTTTGAAAGGACTTTACCTTTAACAAAAATGAGGTTTAAGTCAATGGAAAGATCGAATCCTTCTAAATTTACACGATTCAGTTGTCCTGCCTCAATCTCTCTCCTTACAGCGGTTTCCGGAATAATCGTAATACCGTAGCCTTCCTCGACAATCCGTTTGGCAGCCTCCACATTTTCGAGTTCGATTGCTTTAGGGGGAGAGTTCTTTCCCATGGACTCTTTGAACCATTCTTTTACGATTTCACGGGTCTGAGTCCCTTTTTCACGCCAGTAACGGATTTTTTTGCCGCTAAATAATGACCGGGGGAAGAAATGATAATGAAAGGATCCCTGTGGATGAGGATAGACCTAAGTCTCGAGTGGGCTCCTATCTTCCCGGCAAAGCCTAAGTCAACTTCGCCCTCGAGGGTTATGTCGAGGACATGACGTGAATTGCCCATCCGCAGATCGATCTCGATACCCGGATATTGTCGGGTATATTGTCCAATGATCTGAGGTAGAAAGTATGTTCCCAGCACGATTGTGGAGCCAATCGTGATCTTACCCTTCTGAAGACGCTGCTGTAATTCGAACAGGGTCTGAACCTCGCCATAGAGATTGAATAATCGATCAGTGTGGGAAAGAAGTATATCTCCTTCGTTAGTCAGGCGGACCTTTTTACCGGATCTGTCGAACAGGGTGATACCAAGGGAATGCTCCAGCGCCCTTATCTGTTGACTCACCGCAGGCTGGGTAAGATGAAGCGATCTGGCCGCCTTTGTAAAGCTGCCGCTCAATGCTACCTTGTAAAATGTCTTTAATTGATCAATATTCATAAAAGATTCTTATCAATACAGTTGCTGTTTATAATGTAGATTTATACCAGAGTTAAGCTGTGTGGTAAAGAGGAATGACTTAATTTACTCAAGGAATATAATAAATAAATTGATGCATATCGAAAATCCCCGTAGCTCAGCTTTGGTCACTCTATTTATGTGAGATAACACCGAAATGCTTGTTTTTTTGTAAGCACATGGCGCGAAACTTGAGTAATCGCTTGACAAATCAGCCAGAACCCCTTACAAGTTAATGCGTCAACAATTAATGTGTTAGTTGTTTATTTTGAATCCCACCGGACCAAATTAGAATTCCTCAAATGGAATGGCTAAACAGATCAAATCCTACAATAATCAATATGATCGTTTTGTTAAATTGCGACTAAATCCGAAATTGCTTGTCTATATAATCGAATATTTTTCTGTCCGCTGAAACCCATCAAGGGTGGAAACTAGTAATAATCCGACTCCAGAGGGCTCGGGATTAAATCAACCCTGAAAGAGAATATCAAATTGTTCCCTCTAGTCCGCTTGATCTGTCTGCATTCAGTCTTGCTATAGCGGGATCTAAAAAGCTAAATGCTGATGGCTGATCGCTGCATGCTTGGTTAAGCGAGTGATGTATATATGATTTTCAAACGTGATTTTAAGTTTTCAAGGAAGACTTAGGACTAGGTCGGAAGTTAACAAACACCATACCAAGGCTGACTAAAATCAGGGCTATAATAAGGCCGGGACTAATTGGCTCGTCCAGGATCACTGCTCCACTCAGAAACACACCAAAGACTGGAGTAAAAAAGGAAAATGCATGGAGGAGGCTAACAGGGTAACGGTGGATGAGCTCGAACCAGACGAGATAGCTGATAAAGGCAACGATGATACACTGATAAAACATCGAGAAGCCAGAGATCAAGGAAAACCTGAAGAAAATAGGATTTTCCAAAGCGATACTTAAAATAAACAACATGGGAGTTGAAAACAGGACCTGATAAAAAAGGGTCTGTAAGGGCACGGTCTGGTTAGATAAGTATTTTTTAATATACACGGTCGTACATCCCCATAATGCGCCACTTAACAGGGCCATTAGATCGCCGGGCAAGGTGCTGAGAGAAAAAGAGCCCAGTTCCCTCAAGAAGAGTGTCACCACTCCCATAAAGGATAAGATGAGACCTCCGGCTTTCCAGTGGTTAAGTCGGTCGTCTTGAAGGAGAAAATGAGCGCCCAAGGCAACGAAAAAAGGAGCGGTGTACAGAAGGATATAGGTTCGTGAGGCCAGGGTGTATTCGAGACCCACATAGATTAAACCAAACTCGGTACCAAATAACAGCCCGATCACAATTCCGTGAAGAAGAACCCTGCCGGAAGGGAAGATAACAATTCCTTTGGCCTTCATCCAGATGTAAAGACAAACACTGGCCACAAGGGAGCGTAGGCAGGCCATGAATAGGGAGGGCAACTCACGTGCTCCGATCTTGATAATGGCCATATTCGCCCCCCATATCAGGGCGATGACCAGGAGGACGGCTATCGGTTGCCAGCGGAGTTGTGCTTTATACATAGGGTAATTCGGATTTAAATGATAAAAATGTCCTTTTTGACTTAACCAGAATATATTGAAGAAGCAAGATATATGGAAATATATCACATGTGTCAATGCTAAATCACGGTGTCATGGCTCTACCGGAATAGGGAACTTAAATCCGGCAGACTTTAAGGTCTCCGGATGTTAAGATAGCGTGGATCAAGAGAGGATGAGTTTAATAAAACTTGGGTTAATTTTTTTGACCAATTATTAATGCTTTAAGGAGGTAAACAGCATGACGGACTTAGGTGTTTTACATCAGTATGGAGAAGACTTTGAAAGGGCATTGGGGCTAAAGACATCTCCTATTGCTATGAAATTACTGGAAAGTGAAGGAGATATCCCCGAGGGTGCAAAGAGGCCTGTGAAAGATCTTGGGTTCCACTTATCACTCTGCCAGGCCTTTGCGCTATCGCGTATGAAAGGGATGTGCATCGCTCAGCTAAAAGAGGACATGTGGTGTCATGAGCCGATAATAGGTTTGGGTATTGCAGAACCTCCCCAATATTGGCTGGACGGGAATACACGCCGTCAATATTTCAGGACCCAGGAAGATGCTATGAAATCAGTGAGTGAATCTCCTCGCCTGCCTGTCGGCAAATATATTGGCATAATATCAGCCCCGTTAAAGACAACTGAATTTGAACCTGATCTGGTTATTATTTATTGCGACCCAGCTCAATTGAGCTTTCTTCTTAGGGCAAAAAGGGCCACGGGTAGTGGGCAGACCGGAAATTTTGCATCTGATCTCTCAAGTGGCGCTGCCTGCTTGTTTGCCACTGTGCCGGTATTGCAGACTAAGAAATGCCAATTTACATTGCCTTGTTCCGGTGATCGCCGTGCAGGGTTGGCCCAAGATAACGAAGTTGTCTTTACAATTCCAAGAGAGAGATTAGACGGTATTGCAAAGATGACTGCAAAAATGGATTTCAAGTCTATAGCGTCATCACCAATTGAAGCAATGCCTGAGCACCCACTCCCTGAAAGTTATGCCAAGGTAACAAATCTATTGGGTATAGAGACGGGTGACAGGATAATCCCGGGTATATAATTATTTTTAAATCTGTCAAAGACGTACAAGCCTTGATTCTTGACACACAAGTAGTACTCCGCTATGCTTTGTTGGTAAAAAAGGTCCTTAGTGAACCTCCCCGCCTACAAGGCGTGGCATCTATTACCTGAATTTTGCATAGGCAACCTTGAAAGGGTTTAAAAAAAGAATAATATCAATGCGTTAGACAATATCCGCAATAATTGAATTTGTACCCATTTGGTAGCAGTATGACTATCGCAATTTTTTCAAGATTGCCAACCCTTCGGGAGCGCCGATTTCACCGAATCTACGGCGTTATCAAGTGCTTGCGGTAAAGTACTACAGCTGCGCACTTGATGCCTTGTATCTTCGGCAAACTTGGCGCTTGCAAGATCCAGGCATTAATCATATCTCAAGTTTCGCACCATGTTCTTATAGAAAAGAGATTGACACGGTTCAGATCCGACTTCAAAGAGAAGTAAGTCAAACAGCACGGGGTATTTTGGCAAAGTTGCATAAATCAATCATCAACTCGCACTAGGATAATCGTTATGTCAACCGGAATAAAAATATTTCTTCTCTTTGGAATTATAGTCGCAATCGTTGCAATAATCACTTATTCCAACCGGACCCAAGCGCCTTCTACCGAGCTCGTAAACGAGGTAAAACGCGAGCATCATCCCGTGCATACAGTTATCGTTCAACCGGCAACACTGACTCAAAATCTGGAACGTACCGGTGTGCTGCAGGCAAACCTTGATGTGATCATCACTGCAGAGGTTGGTGGCCGGATAAAAAATGTATTCAAAGACCTTGGGGATAGATGCCGAAAGGGAGAATCCCTATTACAGCTCGATAAGGAAAACTACCAGATAGCCCTATCCCAGGCAAAAGCACAGCTTGCCCAAGGTGAAGCCAACTTGGAACAGGCCGTTAATAACCTGAACCGTTTAAGAAGGCTTAAAGATGGAGACATCATTGCCGCAGAAAAACAAGAATCCGCCGAATCACAGTTCAAGTCATCGGCTGCTATGGTCGAACAGTTAAAAGCCGGAATCAGGCTTGCGCAAAAGAACCTCCGTGAAACAAATGTAGAATGCCCCTTTTCAGGCCTGATTGCTGAACTCTTGGTCGATGTCGGCCAATCAATACGAACAACGACTCCCCTTGCACGCCTTGTGAATGTGGATAAGCTCAAACTGACAATCGACGTGTCCGCCTCCATACTCAATCGCCTGGAAGTAGGACGACGGGTAGTCCTGACCGATCCCTCATTACCTGATTCCCTGGTCAATGCGGAAGTGACCCGTTTGGGTGTAGCTGCCAATGACAAGACAAGGACCTTCCCAGTAGAGATCACAACTAATGACCCTGAACGCAGACTGCGTCCCGGTCAGATTGTAAACGCCTCCTGTGAGGTAAGGGTTTTCAAGGATGTGTTGAGCCTGCCCATAGACTCGATTTCGTTCGAAGGTGATGAGTCGAGCGTTTTCGTGGTTGAAAATGATGTTGCAAAAAAAATAACTGTTCAGGTTGGCGCTAAAATCGATGAAAAGGCAATCATCCTGAGCGGCCTGAAACCCGGAGACGAGGTGGTTGTTGTGGGCGCAGAGACCTTGAAAAACGGTTCTTCCGTAAAGGTCGTCAATCAAGAAAGGGAACCCCCAGGTTCAATAAAAATCGTCCAAAGCCAAAATACGTTAATACAGGGAAAGGCAGTGGAATAACATGTCTCTGGCCCGCCTTTCAGTTCGAAATCCGGTTCTTGCGAACCTGGTTATGATCGCCATTATCGTGCTGGGGATCGTCAGCCTGGCCGGCCTCCCCCGTGAACTTCTTCCCGACATCTCCATGCATTGGGTATACATTGCCACGCCCTATCCAGGCGTGCCCCCTGAAGAGATAGAAAAGCTCATAACCATCCCCATTGAGGAAGAGATAAAAGATGTTGAGGACATAGATTCAATATCCTCCCAGTCAAACGACGGTGCCAGTGTCATATCAGTCAAGTTCAAGCAGATGTCGGATGATAAGTTCCGCCTAAGGCTTCAGGATTTACGAGCTGAGGTGGACAAGGTAAAGGACCTGCCGGAAGACGCATGGGATACAGAGATCATGTCCCTTGATACATCTATCATGATGCCGGTAATAACCGCTCACCTTTATGGAAACGTGGAGGAAAAATACCTCACCAAAATTGCCAAAGAGCTCAGGGATCTTCTCCTGGATATTCCCAGAATCAGCAAGGTAGAGTTGACCGGTACTCGCGACCGTGAGGTCTGGGTCGAGGTGGACCCTGTGGAGATGGAAGGGCAACGGCTCTCCATTGGCGAAATCCAGGCTGCAATCGCCGCGAGGGGGCTGAATATCCCCGGGGGCAGCATTTCAGTGGGTCGGCAGGAACTGTTTGTCAGGACAGTGGGTGAGTTTAAAAAGGCTTTAGACATTGAGCGTGTAATCGTGCGTTCTACACCGATCGGAGGTACGGTTCGCGTACAGGACGTGGCAGATATCCGCGACGGGTTTGAAGACGAGATCACCCGCAGCCGACTCAACCTTGAGCCGGTTGTCAGCCTGACTATTACAAAACAGAAAAACGGAAACTCTATAGATATTACTGACCAGGTAAAACGCATATCAAGAGAGTTCTCCGAACGCGCGGGCGACCGGGTAAAGGTTGCGTTCACACAGGACACATCAGAGCAGATCAATGACATTATGTCCAAGCTCATCCGGAATGCCTGGATGGGGTTCATTATTGTTTTAGCGGTTCTGCTGCTGGTCCTGGGCTTAAGAAATGCAATATTGGCAGCGCTCGGTATTCCTCTGAGCTTTTTGGCCTGTTTTATCTTTATGTTCAACATGGGAGAGACATTCAACGGAAACTCCCTGTTTGGTCTGGTGCTGGTGCTGGGCATCATAGTGGACGACGCGATTATCATCGTGGAAAACTGTTACCGTCACAGGCAGATGGGCAAATCATGGCATGAGGCCGCTATCCAGGGAACAGAAGAGGTCACGGCTCCGGTTTTCGCAGCCATCGCCACAACCATTGCGGTGTTTCTACCCCTGATGCTGATGCCGGGAATCATGGGTAAATTCATGAGAATCGTTCCCGTCGTGGTTAGCTTGGCGCTTTTTGCATCGCTCATTGAGGCCCTCTTCATCCTTCCAGCGCACTTTGCCGAATGGCCCGGAAGATCCTCCAAAAAAAAAGATAGGCCTACTCCAGTCTGGCTTCTAACGATTCTCGACGCATATGCAAAAGGGTTAAAATTCGTCATCAAAACTCGCTATATCTTTGTTTTGATCGTGCTCCCGGCGTTTCTCTTGGGAGCGTCTATGCTCATACCGTTGGTCGGTGTAAACATGTACTCAGGAGAAGAGATCAACACTTTTCAAGTACGCGTGAACATGCCCACGGGCACAAATCTGGACACAACTTCTGAGGTCCTCAAGGAGTTTGAGAAGGCGGCTCTACAGTTACCAAAGAGCGAAGTCCGGTCAATCCATACAACCGCAGGCATAATAATAACTGACGCTGAATGGATTTTCCGTTCAGACGTGGGTCAGGCATGGTTTGATCTGGTCCCTTCATATGAAAGGACCCGCAGTTCGGATCTGATCATGGACGACTTGAGGCAACGTATTCAGGAAATCTCCGGCCCCATTAACATAGAGCTGGCAAAATTGAACACCGGACCGCCCTTAGGGAAGCCGGTTGAGGTGAAGGTCAAGGGAAAGTACTTCGATCCTCTACAGGCCGTGGCTGAAGAACTGAAGACAGTGCTGTCTTCCATGGAAGGCGTTATGGACGTAGGTGACGATTTCCGCGCAGGCAGGCGGGAGGTCAAGTTTCGGATCGACCCGGAACGTGCAGCCCTTCACGGCCTGAGTGTTGCCCTGGTTGGCCAGGCTATTCGAAATGCAATCGACGGTGTGGTCGCTGAAAAGCTCTATGACGGTGATGAGGAGATCGACATTGTCGTGCGGATGAACATGAAATCCCTCGAACGGCCGGAAGACCTTTTAAGGCTGCCCCTGTTGACTCCGACAGGAAGTACCATTGCCCTGGGCAATGTAGCTGAATACAGGATTGAACACACGCGCGGTGAGATCAAACGGTATAAGGGGCAAAGGGCCATCACTGTATTTTCTGATATTGACAAAAGCAAGACCGACCAGATGAAGATCAATCAGAAACTCAAAGAGAAGTTCAAGGATATTCAGGCGCGATATCCCGGTGTTAATCTTGATTTCTCCGGTGAGCTACAGGAATTCAAAGAGGCATTTACTCATCTGGTGCAACTCTTCCTGTTTGGCTTACTCCTGATATATGCTATCCTGGGCACGCAGTTCCGATCCTATGCCCAACCATTGGTCATTTTGTTTACTATCCCTTTCGCCTTTATTGGGGCGGTTTTTGGTCTTCTAATCTCAGGGAACCCGTTTTCGATTATAACCATGTACGGAATTGTTGCCCTTGCAGGTATTGCCGTAAACGATGCGATCGTGCTCATCTCTTTTATCAATAATGCCAAAGCAGGAGGGATGTCCGGCTACGATGCGGTGATTGAGGCCGGTAAGTTGCGGCTGCGCCCCATCCTTTTGACTTCATTAACCACCATTGCGGGACTGTTACCCATGGCCCTTGAAATAGGCGGAGCTTCTCTGACCTGGAGCCCCCTGGCGAATACTATCATTTGGGGTCTCACGCTGGGCACATTGCTCACACTTTTTATGATTCCCGCCCTGTATGTGATTATTATCGAAGACATTGGAGGGCTCTTCCGCCGCGCATAAAGGGCTCACCGAAACATCTTCGCTATTAATATTCAATCCGACATCGCTGTGCTCTAGACCGTTCGATCCCGGAAGACCATTCCTACACCGATGAGGATCATCAACATTCCGAAGATCGTAGAAACCGTCAATGGTTCTGAGAGGATAAGCCAATCGAGGATTACGGCCACTACCGGGTTGACATATCCGTGGGTCATGACAAGCGATGTCGGTAGCTGCTTAAGAGCCGCGACATAACTGGTAAACGCGATCAGCGAGCCGAAGATCAACAGGTAGGTCCAGGCCAACCATGCCTCTACAGTCGGAGCCGGCAAGGGCTCCTTTACCAACATGATCAACATACCGAACACAACAGATGCGGAGCAGTTGCTGCCAGCAGGAACTCACCATAGGCTTCAGGCCCATTGGGCGCCGGGCCTGCAGAACCGCTCCATAAACCCAGGAATTGGTGGCGATTATCAGCGCGATTACACTCAACACATCAGACCTGCCGCCCATCTGCAGAATAGGTATCAAAAGGACCATTAGGCCCGCGAACCCCAGCAGCAGACCGCATACAAGTCTCCATGAGGGTCTGCGCCGGTTAAGAAAGGCCTCCAGGACTGAGGCCCAGATGGGCACTGAACCAACGATCAGTGCTGTGAACCCCGAATCCATCCTTTGCTCTGCCCAGACGATAAGTCCGTTCCCGCCAACCCAGAGCAGAAGAGCCGATGTGATCAATTATTTCCATTCTTCACGCGCAGGCATGACCCGTTCGCCTCGTATCAAGGCAAAGGCCAGCAGGATCAACCCGCCCAGCGCGAGCCGCGTGCCGGTCATGTAAAAGGGCGGAAAACCAGCCCCTTCGCGAACCGCAACGCGGATAGCCAGAAAAGTGCTGCCCCAGACACAGTAGACTACAAACAGGTTCAGCAGACCGCTAATCGGTAGGCTTGAGCCGAAGAAGCGCTTTCCTTGTTGTTTCGGGGCATATATTCATACATCGGCATTTTGGATTTTTCAATAAAGAATCCGGCTCTATCGAAGATCTCTGCTTTATTTAGCACGGAGGAGGTGTACCACTCAAAGGAGGTAATGTCTATCTCTTCAATGCGATATCTTTTTGAAATTCCACCAGACATTACTGTGACCGAATATTTGGTGTTTATGCCTATGTACTATTGGAAATCTGCTTTTGACTTGGCAAACTCCAAATATTTGGTCACCTTCCTCAAAAGGTGGTAGATATTGCTTTGAAGAGATAGACATTGCCGGATAGATTGCCCATTTCAGGAGAAGCCACTTTTCTCTGATTTCCCGCCAAAATGGCAGGAATATTCGACACTCCCAAAGGACGTGGTTTTCAAGTTAAGATAAAAGGATGAGTAATCTCATAGAAAAGATCCGGCAGGAGGCCTACGCCTTTGCATAATATTGGTAGTTGCAAAAAGCGCGGGCCCTAGTATGAAAAATATTTACTCAAAGAAAGTCACGGCCTTACGCAATCGCTCAACCACTCTATCCTGTCCAACGGCTAACAGTACGTCAAAGATACCGGGTCCAACCGCCTGCCCGGTGACAGCGGCTCGAGCGCCGTTTATCAGTATTCCTGCCTTGATCTCATACTCGTCAGCCATATCGCGGACCACATTCTCCGTCTCTTCCATGGTAAAATCCTGAAGGGCCTCCAATCTATCAGCCAGAACCGGGAACCACTCCTTTAGGCCTTCATGCTTGAGGATGTTCTTCTTTAACGCCTTGGGATCGATTGGGAAGTCGTCAGAGAAATAGGCGCTCCCAAGGGTCACAAAATCCGTGGTAAAATTGAACCGGTTCCGGATAAGGTCAATTGTATTTAGAAACCAGTTATGTTTTTCACCTTCAAACTCAGGATCCCATATCCCCGCCTTTTCGAATTCTGCCTTGACATAGGGTTCAATCTCTTCAACAGGGAGATTCCTCAGGTAGTGGGCGTTTATACTGATGGCCTTTGGATCGGTAAAGAACTTTGGGTCATCCTTTCTCACGTCAAAGACGGAGTTGGCCTTGTTGATGCCCTTCAGAGAGAACGCATCGATCAGCTCCTCTTTTGAAAAGATCTGTTGTGATTCGGGCGTAGACCAGCCCAGGAGCACCAGGAAATTTACAAACGCCCATGGAAGAAATCCACGTTCCCTGTAGAAATGCACCGCGACTATCTCTCCGTGCCTGCGCTTGGAGATTTTGGCCTTTTTACTATCCAGAGTGAGGGACATGTGCGCAAACTTCGGGACATCTGCGCCGAGAGCATTGTAGATCAAGAGCTGTTTTGGTGTATTTGCCAACCCGTCCTGCCCGCGAATTACGTGCGTGATCCCGTCTCGGATATCATCAACGGCGTTGGAAAGGACATACAGGGGCTGCCCATTGGAACGGACGATGACAAAGTCCTCTATGTCTTTATATTTTTTCTCAATTAACCCGTAGACCTCGTCTCTAAAGCTGACAGCGCCTTCACCATTAGGCACCTTCAATCGAATTATGTATGGCAGATTGGACTTTTCTTTTACGGCAATCTTCTCCGGAGTCAGGTTGCGGCATGTGCCGTCATATTTTATTGCGCCCTTCTCTTTTCGCGCCTGCTCACGTTTCTGATCAAGCTCCTCCTTTGTACAGAAACATTTGTAGGCATGGCCCGATTCCAGGAGCCTCTGCGCGGCATCTATGTGCTCCTGTATGAACTTTGATTGGAAATATGGGTCTTCATCCCATGTGACTCCCAGCCATTTCAGCCCGTCAACGATACCCTGGATCGATTCTTCAGTGGATCTTTCTGCATCCGTATCCTCTATCCTCAAGATAAGTCTGCCGCCTGTCTTTTTCGCAAAGAGCCAGTTATAGATCGCGGTTCTCGCTCCTCCGATGTGAAGATATCCGGTCGGACTCGGTGCAAAGCGTACGATTACTTCCTTTTCCATCTGTTTATACCTTTCTTTATCTGGTACCCCAAGGGAGGTTTTTGGTTTTATAATGACAGATTAATACACCAGAGAATTATACATAAGTTTATCATATGAGCATAGGTGATAATGTCAGAGTTGAGAAATTTCGTCAATCAGAGAAAGGGATTCAGGTTATATCCATAGATTCTTATCAGGATAACCACGATTTCGTTCCCACAAAGAAACATATCCTTTTTGGTCATCATTTTACATCCATTTCAGGACTGGGTCCTATCGGAGGACCGGCCATCGTGGCGGTTGCCGCGGGTATCGGGCTTGGTTTCACCGGAAAGGAAGGTCAGTTCTTTACCGGCGTTACAGCTTTTAATCACCACTATGCAGACTGGGGTGCTATTGGAGGCCTGGGCAACTATCTCCGTGCCTTTATCCGGATATACTACGAAAGCGCCAACTGGCTCCTCTTTATCATAGGTCTGGCGGTATTTCTCCTGGAGATCTGGATGATCATCGAAGGCATACTGGTGCTGAAATCGGTCTATGCTAGAGAGGAGGGTCTCCCTGAAGCGGTGACCTGAGGTCCTTCCCTATTGGCAACGTGTTAATGCATCATCGGTACGACCCCGGGGTCGTACCGATTTTTCGATCCTGCCATAACAGGGGGCCTTGTCATAAAATGGCTCTATCTTTGACATACAAACGACATTCCCCTATACTCTTTTCCCGAAAAAGTGAATTTCTATCAACAATATGAATCATACCTCAACCTTCCTATTGACAAATAGATTGCGTAGCGTTACGATATATCTAAATATATCGAGTTATATCTATTATGGTCTATATTATAGTTCAACTTCATAAGCTGATAGATATGAAAAAAGATCACAGGAGGAATAAGAATGAATGAAAAGCAAGTCGACAAAGAGATAAGAGGGTATTGTTCTCAATGTTCAGGGATCTGCAGAACAGTCGCTCACGTCAGGGATGGCAAATTTATAAAGGTCCAGGCTGATAATGAACATCCCCTTTCAACTCCTCTATGCCCAAAGGCCATAGCCGGACCGGAACTGGTCTATAACAGTCAGAGGTTGAAACACCCCATGCGAAGGACGAGACCGAAGGGCGATCCTGACCCGGGATGGGAACGGATAAGTTGGGACGAGGCGTTGGATACGATTGCTGAAAGGCTTAATAAAATAAAGGAGGAATCAGGAGTTCAAGCAATCGCTACGGCTTGTGCCGGGCCTTCAGGTTCGCCATTTAATGAGATGTGGCAATGGCTATTGAGATTTTCCAATGGCTTTGGCACTATCAACTCAATAAATACCACCCATATTTGTCAATACCACAGGGACAACCTTTCTGCATACACATACGGCAAACCGGGCACGATGCTTACCGCTGGAAGGCCCCAATATGAAAATTCAGGCTGCATCCTGATCTGGGGGAATAATATCCATGAGACCCGCTCAATGCTCCTCCCTTTAATAAAAAAAGGCATTAAAAATGGCGCTAAACTTATTGTTGTCGACCCGAGGAAGATAAAGATTGCAGAAATGGCAGACCTTCATCTCCAGGTCAAACCCGGATCAGACGGTGCATTGGCACTCGGCATGCTCCATGTCATGATAGAGGAGAAGCTCTATGACCATGATTTTACCAGGGACTGGACCACTGCACCCTTCCTGGTAAGAAGCGATACTGAAGATCTACTCAGGGCAGACAGTCTGTCGGCCGGAGCAGACCCGAAAGACTATGTAATAATGAATTCTGAAAGCGAAAAGCCCGGCACATTCAAGCCGGGCACGCCTCTGTCATTCAAGCCCGCCCTGGATACTTCCTGCACAGTCAAACTAATTGATGGTACGGAAGTCGAATGCAAGACAGTCTTCAGGCTCCTGAGAGAATCGCTTTCTGATTATTCTCCGGCCCGTGTTGAGAATCTGACCCGTGTGCCTGAAGAAACAATCAGGGATGCTACTAGGATGCTTATCAGCAACGGTCCGGCCAGCTGGTTCTCGTGGAACGGTATTGAGAAAAGCATTAACGCCACCCAGACAAACCGTGCCTTATGTATCCTGTATGCCCTGACCGGTGATTATGATAAAAAAGGCGGAAACGTTATAACTCCCTTTATCCCAACCAGGCCTATCATGGGATTCGAGTTCGCAGACTTTAAGATGAAAAATAAACGCCTAGGACGTGACGACCGTCCCCTTGGGCCGATGTCATCACGTGCCTGCGATATCTATGAGGCCATATTGACGGAGAAACCTTACCCCATAAAGGCCATATTAGGCTTTGGAGGGAATTTTCTTATGTCTCATCCTCCGGTTATTAGGGGAAGAGAGGCCCTTACAAAACTGGATTTCCATGTAGAGTGCGAACTATTTCTCTCTCCAACTGCTGAACTGGCCGACATTGTTCTTCCTGCAGCCAGCTCTTGGGAGAGCTGGCACGCTGGAATTATGGTTTCATCGCAGGGTGATAAGGCATATGTTCAGGCGAGACCTCCGGTAGTACCTCCCCAGCATGAATCCTGGCCGGATCTCAAGATAATGTTTGAACTGGCAAAGAGACTCGGTTTCGGCGACAAGTTCTGGGACGGAGATATAGATGCAGGCTGGAATCAGATGTTTGCTCCAAGCGGTATCACTGTTGAGAAGCTGAAACATAACCCCGGCGGCATTGAAATTGATCTGAATATGGAATATCAGAAATACGGCAATAAAGATGATGATGGAAATTACGTTGGTTTTGAGACCCCTTCAAAGAGGGTGGAGATATATTCTCAGATCTTCAAGGACAACGGTTATGATCCGCTGCCCACATGGGAAGATACGATTATTAGTAGAGGCCGGGAGCAAGGTTATGACCTTTCCCTGATAGGCAGCAAGCTTATAGAATTTTCCCATTCTCAACACCGATCCATGCCCACAGTAAGAAAGAGGGTCCCGCATCCCTTTCTGGAGATCAACCCCAAAAAGGCCGGAGAGTTAGGCGTCAGTGACGGAGATTGGGTGATCGTTGAATCAGCCCATGGGAGCATTACCCTGCAGGCCAAACTCACCGATGCTATACAGTACGATGTCGTGTGCACCCAGAACGGGTGGTGGCAGGGATGCCCTGAACTTGATCTTCCAGGCTACGACCCCTTCTCTCCTGATGGGGCAAATGAAAACATGTTGCACGGCTATGAGGAAAGTGACCCTGTCAGTGGTTGTCTGCAGATGAAGGGGTTTCCATGTAAAGTCAGAAAAAAATAGAAATTCTGAGATAAAAAAGAATCCGGGCCTATCTAAAATCCCGATTTACGGGAGAAGGCCCGGCTTTGTTTACGCCCTAAAAGGGTGTATCGCCGGACAAATTGCCCTTTTCAGGCAGAGCCAATTTACTCTGACTACGTCCAAAGGACGTGGTTTTCAAGTTACAATAAATAACGGGGTCACTCCTTAATGTGACCCCGCGATATTTCATAATAGAGAGCCCTGTATAGAAATGGAATACGAAAAAATAATGCGGGAATTAGATACTATATGATAATGGCCATACTAAGGATTATCTGAAATGAGTAAACGACTGGATCTCACACAGGGTTCCATGCCAAGGCTGATAACAAAGTTGGCAGTGCCCATTTGCCTGGGTATGCTCATGCATGCTGTCTATTCGATGGCAGACCTCTATTTTGTGGGACGCCTTGGCCCACACGCGGTTGCGGCTGTCTCCATATCCGGCAACGCCTTTTTTATTATGATGGGCCTGTCCATGATCCTTGGTACCGGCGGCATGGCACTAATTGCCCAGGCCTTTGGGAGAAAGGACTATGAAGAGGCAAATCGTATTTTCAAGCAGAGCCTGATACTTTCTCTTAGTTGCGGCCTTGCCATTGCTTTCATAGGTATTGCCATAGCTCGACCCTTTGTCAGCTTTTTTGGCGGCCATGGGGATTCGCTGACATGGGGTGTTGAATATTTCCAGGTCTTCTCAATCTCCCTGACTGTCCTGTTGCTCCTCTTTGTAGTCGGTTCCGGTTTTCGGGGCATGGGCGACACAAAAACCCCCATGTTCATCATGATGCAATCCGCGGTATTGAATATCATTCTCGATCCATTACTGATATTCGGCCTTCTGGGCATGCCTGCCATGGGTGTCAGAGGGGCGGCTGTCGCTTCACTTGTGGCCCAGTTATATGCTCTGGCATGGTATGCCCACCTTATCTTTATCAAAGGATCACATATTCAATTAAGCGGTTCCTGGCGGCCGGACCTTGTCATCATCAAGAGGAGTCTTGCCATAGGCATTCCATCCGGACTGACTATGTACTTTGTAGGCTTTAATATGATGATAGGCTACAGGGTTGTAAGCGGTTACGGTACTGCCGCTTTGGCATCGCTTGGAATCGGTTTTCGAATCATACAGTCTTGCTACCTGCCCTCTATGGGCATTGCCGCGGCCGTGGCTGCCGCGGTCGGCCAGAACTATGGTGCCAGGATCTATTCCAGGATCCGGCAGTCAATTGATTTCGGTCTGAGGAGCACTACTTGCATCATGATCCTGGGCACTGCTGTCTGCTGCATATTTTCAGCCGGCCTGATCGACCTGTTCAGCAAAGATCAGGAGGTTATCCGTTATGGAATTATCTACCTGACCATCACTTCTCTAACGAACCCTGCCGTGGGTATGCTCATGGTCATTTCAAGTTCGTTTCAGGGGCTTGGTAAGACCTACCCGGCCTTTGTGAGCGCTGCAATCGATACCGGGCTTTTCGCCTTACTGGTCCTTACGCTGCCGGGCTACTTTGGCTGGGGTATTCAGGCAATCTGGTGGATAAAGGCCATTGCGACTGTATTCGAGTTGGCGCTTGTCTCATTCTGGTTAAAGATATTTCTCCGGGACATCCGCAACGATCTTGCTCTAACAACGATAAGCAGATGACGCCAACATAATAAAGGGTGTCTTCTTTTGACTTATATATATTGATTTTTTAGAATATCAACCTGTGCCCTGACCACTTAGAATAAAGAAATCCAATGTATAGTATCTTATTACCGGTTAGGATTTTACATATTAAACCACTTAATAAAGGAGTAAACATGTCAAAGGAATCAAAAATCGCATACTTTGAAGAGACAGGTCGCGAGAACACTGACGAAACACTAAAACTTGCAAAAGAGAGAGCAGACGAATTAGGTATCAAAGATGTCGTAGTCGCATCCTATACCGGTGGAACAGGAGTCAAGGCCTCACAAATTTTTAAAGACTCTAATCTTATTGTCGTGGCAGGTGTTGTCGGCTTCAGGGAACCAAACAAGGTAACCTTTCAAGATGAGAACAAATCCATTATCGAAGATGCCGGAGGAAAAGTCCTTTTTGCCGGGCATTCCTTGGGTATGATAGGAAGGGCTGTCAACAGAAAGTTCGGCACAATGCAGGTAGATGAATTAATCGCGCACGTATTGCGACTTTTCAGCTCAGGAATAAAGGTCGGTTTTGAAATTTCTTGTATGGCTGCGGATGCAGGCCTGATTAAGGTTGGCAACGAAGTGCTCGCAATTGCAGGAAGCGGCCGAGGGGCTGACTCCGCTATTATTCTTAAGCCGAGCAATACTCACACATTCTTTGATACCAGGTTTTTGGAATTGATCTGCAAACCAAGAGAGTACTATATGAAACCATGGCCCGGCATGAAAGGCGGGGGAAAACCAGGCGGTCCCCCCAAGAAGCCCTAGGGTCGGCCGTTTAAATCTTCAATCTTTTATACATTCCAACAGCTCACCAACTCTGATTACACCCTTCCCCCCCATTGAGAGCGGGGAAGGGTGTAATTATTCAATTTAAAACAGACCTGAACACCTCGACATGATAAGATAAATTCGGGTAT
>JAFDAM010000105.1 GCA_019313825.1 Deltaproteobacteria bacterium | reverse complement strand
TGTAGTCCTTCTACCGCAAACCCCTTATAACGCAGCAAATGGGCGAATCAGGCTTGCCCGAAGGGTGAAGAATTTATCCTAAAAATGATATCTTCCGATTACAGCATGTTCATCCATATAAAAATTTATAATCTATGTATTTAATTGATATTACAGTTAATTATTGTGTTATTAATCATAGGATAAATTCTTCATGAGAAATGCGGGCTAAATCACTTCCTGGAGAATCTCCGTGATGTCCTTAATCTCTGCGACTTTACTATCCTCAATCTCTATGTCTTCACTATCCTCCAGGGTTAACCTGCTATCCTCAAAATTGGTGATGCAATATGGGCAGGAAGTAACCAGCACCTCAGCCCCGACCCCGATAGCTTGTTCTACTCTGAGGTCGGAGAATCTTTCACCCTTTGGAGTTTCCATCCAAATCCTGCCTCCTCCTCCTCCGCAACAAAGGCTATCTTCCAGCGAATCAGGCATCTCAATCAGTTCTAAACCAGGTATCTTCTTTAAGACTTCCCGGGGCTCGTCATATATGCCATTATGTCGACCCAGATAACATGGGTCATGATAAGTAACTTTCTTCCCATACTCCTTGGTGAGCTCAAGCCTTCCCTCATGAATAAGCTCGAATACATATTGGGAGATATGAACCACCTCAAAGTTCACCTTAAATTCGGGATACTCGTTTTTGAAGGTATGGTAGCAGTGAGGGGAAGAAACAAGGATTTTCTTCACCCCATTATCGATAAAAGTTTTAATGTTTTCCCTGGCTAAGCGTTTGAATAATTCCTCATCGCCCGTCTTGCGGATGCTTTCTCCACAGCAATTCTCCTTGGAGCCCAGTATCCCGAAATCTACCCCTGCCAAGTTGAGGATATTGGCTGTGGCTCTAGCTACCTTTTTTAATCTTGGGTCATAGCTGAGGTAGCAGCCGGGGAAATATAAAATTTCCATCCCCTCGGTAAACGTTTTTACAGAAAGACCTTCTGCCCAATTTGCCCTATTTTTTCGCTCTTCATTCAAGGGGTTTCCTTCGCCAATGAGGCTTCCGCTCACGGTGCGGATAGACTTGACAGAAGTAGGAAAGACCCCATATTCCGTGGCAATCCTGCGTAAGGCTACCCCGGATTCTATCTGTTTTACGTCCCTGGGGCACTGCTGAGGACATCTTCCGCAGGTAGTACAAAGCCACATCTCTTCACTTTCGATATCAGTCAAACCGAACGTAGCCTGTCGGACTAACTTGCGCATACTAAAGGTTCTAACAAGATTCCACGGACAAACAACATCGCATAATCCGCATTGAAAACATCTTTTGAAGGCTTCTCCACCGCTCTCTTTTATGACATCTATGATCTCTTTGTAGGGGGCTACAGTCTCCACTGTCTTTTTTCCATCATCTTTTTTCGCCTTAATGATTTAGTGTCCGTCCGGAAACGATTTAGCCCTTCTTTGACATTGACATTCGGGCAAAGGTATCCATTATCTTCTGCATTCCATGTTTTTTTGCCAATGATTCCAATCCTATCTCCATCTCCTCCCGCTCCACTTCTTCTTCTACTTCCTCTTCCCTTTCTTCGTAAGTCAGGGCATCAGTTATGCACCACTGGACACACAAGGGTTCTTTTTGTGGCGGATCGTCTTCACACATATCGCATTTTAGAGGGAGATCGGAATCGGGTTCTTTGAAAAGATCCCTGGATGGGCAGGAAGCCCTGCAGAATGCACACTCGTCGTATTCCTTTCCGTCAATCGTGTATTTGTCTCTGCCAGTACATTCGGCTGCAGTATACTCACCCGCGTATACAGGAACATATACGTCTTTAAGTGGGTCATGAATCACCCGAATACGAGACCTCGCCGGATTATTGCTGCTATATTTCGGCGTAGCGTGAAAGGCGGAACAGATTACCTCACATGCCCGGCAACCATTGCATTTATCAACATCAACTTTTATTGTTTTAACTATTTTCTTTTTTTTCTCACCCATGACGGTTACAACCTCTTCACTTTATTTCTTCTCTTTTTCCGCTGAAGTCTCTTTAGAAGTAGTACCTTCATTATCTGTCAAGATCCCCCTCTGTAAGAAGTCTTCGCTCACGTAATCCAAAGCCAATTCATGTAAAGATTCTTTAGTAGGAATACCGTCATTGTTCCACCCCTTGAGTTTGTAATACGCATCCAAGAGTTCCTTTTCAAGTTCGGGAAATCTTTTTTTCCAATGGTCCTCCGGAGGTTTTTCATCTTTTCTCCTCATGCCTCTTCTTATATTAACGGCTCTAACTAAAGTTCGGTACCGCTTGACTGCATGCGTTAGTTTGGCTTCATCCATATCGATCCCGGCCCCTGACGAGATAAATTTCGGGTAATTGTGTATATGATAGGGAGGTTTCAGGGGGAATGAGGACAAACCGGAACACATCCCGAGGGCGTCATCAATGTAGTGCATCATCTCTTGCCAATCAACAATGTTACAACACATTTCAACAGTCGGATAATAGGGCATTGAGTTTTCTCCGCGTAGTTCCCAGTCCAGAAAATATTGCTTAAACCTATCATCCGGAACCTGGTACCAATCCTTAACAAACTCTTCTCTCTGCTCTCTCTTGGGGAAAGGCATCTGGGGGAACTGCCCTTCAATCTGGGTAATGTTGATCTTCTCGCCGGTAGAATACATAAGGAAATAAATGGGATTCAGCATGGACAGTTTGAGAGGCAGCTGCTCATGTTTCTTGATATTATTATGAGCATATGCTTCTGCGCCCTTACCAATCTGTTTGGCCGCCCAATAAGTACCATTGGCCAAAACATCTCCGATCCCTTCCCGCCGAACAATTCTGTCAAGTAACCAGTAAAATCTCCCCTCGCTGTCGGACGGCATTCCTGGGAAGTCTTTATCAGTTAAAATGCCGTTTTCGTGAAGTTCAAGGGCGAAGGCCATAACTTGGGGGGCTGAGTATGCGTCCACCCCATACTCCGTGGCACGTTGAGCAATTTTTAAACCAAAATCCAGATCTGACATGGCCGCCATTGTATACGTAAGTTTCGAAAAGCATTTCATCATGTATGTTGGATGCCCTGGCATGGAAATTGTTGCCCCGCATTTCATTGGACAGTTATAGCAACTTATCAGCCTCGTCCGCGCATTTTCCAAAGTCTCCATCCACTCCTTTGCGACTTCCTCGTTCCAATAATCTCTTCTGCGGTAGCGGGAATTTCCCCACATGAAATTCTCGGTGTGCCACTTCTCATCGTGGACTTTCATCTCCTGCGGTGACCCAAGCCCGGCTAAAATGGGCATGACCCCCGGAATTGGTTTGTCTTCTCGGTATTTGATATATTCCAGCACTTCGTTGCAAAGCTCCAGGTATTCAGCCGGTCGGGCAATATTGACGTCCTTTGTTCCGCGAACAGCTATCGCCTTTAAGCCTTTGTCTCCCATAACGGCCCCTATCCCGCCTCGGCTGGCACTGGACCTGCCTTGCTCGATGGAAGCAAAATAGACCCTGTTTTCACCGGCCAAACCAATAGCAGCCACCTGGGCTTTCGGCTCATTCAACTCCTCTTTAATTAGTTCTTCAGTTTCAATAGCGCCCTTACCCTGCAAATGAGAGGCATCACGTATTTCTACTTTGTCATTGTTTATCCACAAATAAACCAGATCGGGGGACTTGCCGCGAAAGATCACTTTGTCATAACCGGCATACTTCAATTCTGGTGCCCAAAATCCCCCCATCATTGAATATGCCATCAACAAAGTCTGAGGAGAAATGGTAGAAACAATTGTACGATTACAACCAGTAGCAGGTGTGCCACATAAAAGACCAGTGGCGAATATTAGTAGATTATCAGGAGAAAAGGGTTCAACTTCAGGAGGAACCCTATCCCATAATATCTTG
>JAFDAM010000104.1 GCA_019313825.1 Deltaproteobacteria bacterium | reverse complement strand
GGCTGACTTTTTCTTTTGTAGTTC
Source organism: Deltaproteobacteria bacterium (assembly GCA_019313825.1). Taxonomy (GTDB): domain Bacteria; phylum Desulfobacterota; class DSM-4660; order Desulfatiglandales; family HGW-15; genus JAFDAM01. Next base: position 3,880 of record JAFDAM010000104.1, on the reverse strand, counting down.
ACGATCATCGACGAGTTTCTCAATATCTATCCGTGCATCCTCACCCATGGTGATCACATCTTCTGAAATAAACCTGACCCGGCAGCGGGATTCCTCCAATGTAAACAAGGCGTCGTGTTGAAAGACCGCATCGCCCTGTGCAGCAAAGTAGGCTTGGTTAGTCTTCTCATGCAGCACCACCACGTGGCCGGTTACAGTTTGTATGAGTCCAATTGGTTCAGCTTCTAAAGCTATAAAGTAATCTTTTACATCCAGACCTTCCAGATCCTCAGGAAGAGCCTCGCTGGTAGCGGCGTTCCCTCTGGGATCCGTTACCTGACAAAATGCCGGTTGAAACCCGAAAAACAGAAGCGTTAGTGCAGTAAAGGCCACAAAAATATATCGTTTCATGCCTGCCTCCATAGACTAGTTAGAACTTGCACCCGACATTAATGATGTAAGCCATCCGGTCGAAATCATAAAGTTCGCAATTAGAATGGTTGTCCGTATAGTTAAAAGCAAAAGAGGTAAAAAAGTATTCGAGAAATTCCTGAGCAAAAAAGCCCTACCCGGATGGAGGGGCTTTTTGAATTACGTGCAGCGGAAACGAACTTGTCTGCTCTTGCTATTGACTTCCCTGGAAAAGCAGATCCACACCTACTTCGTCACCGGCGTAGCCGAGAGTAGGGTCATAGTATATTCCTCCGGCGCCTCCAATATACTCACCATTAGGTCCATAGAGCCCTCCGGCCAATGCTCCACTGGTGGCAGTAGATCCGTCAATTTCATATGTTGCACCTTGCAGCGAAAAATCGCTGGTACCTGCGATAAAAGTCCCGTTGCCGTCGATGGTGGCAGTATGTACGCCGCCAGCGAGGTCCAGGTCGAAATTGGTAACTGTGCCTGCGGCGCCGTTTACAGAACAGGAAAAAGTTCCTGTCATATCGGTACCGCCCGCTAAGCTCCAGTAGGTACCCCATGCATTTCCGCTATATGTGCCGCTAACTCCGGGTACAGCGGCGTCAGGGGTATAATCACCCATTATATAATATCCTTTGTTATCTACATAGTAATTGGTGCCGTCAATTTCAACGGGCTTGGCGGTCATTGTCCAGTAACCCCATTCCTGATAAGCATTATAGCCAAGCTCTGTATGGCTTATGGTATAGCTTAAATCAAGAGCACCACTATTAGTTGGTCCTGCACCTACACCAACGTCGACCTCCGTCAGATACGGGCTGCTAAAACCGCTATCCGGGTTGGCTCTCATATATCCAGTGGTGACAGCAATACCTGTAGCCTCTACCTCGCTGGAATCAAAATCCTGACGCTCGCTGCTCGCATAAACATCTTTGAGCAAACTATTGCTTGTATTGGTAAGCATTGAAGAGAAATAGCCGTAATGCTCGGTTGGTCTTATTTCGGTGGTTGGGGCTGCTTCTTCAACCGATATGGCGGTTTGGTCCTGTGTTACTTCAGTGGTGTCAACGGTGTCAACGGTATAAATGGTGTCAGTCGTGGCTGGAGCAGCAGCTTCTTTTTCAACGGCTTTCTTTTTCTCTTCAGCAGGGGCCTCACCAGGTGGCGGCGCCTCTGTTTCCTCCATAAACTGCTGGGCTGCGGCAGGATCCGTAGGCTGGGGTACACCTGCTCCTATCATGGTCATCAACAGAGACTGGCCTTTGGTTACTGTTTGTATGATTTTGTCTATAGTGGAAAGAACATCTACTATGCCTTCAAAACCGTGAACCACGGTTTCTGTATCGTTGTTGGCCTGTGCCAGGTAGAAAAGACCTGAATCCGACGCATCTGCAATGTATAATGGTTTGCTTTGCGCAAGTCTTCCACTTGCCTTTCTGACCTCTACACCGAACTTGGTTCCCCGAATCTTTGCCACAGCGGTTTTAGTTTTAACCGATGCGGAGACATTTTTGTGTCTGAACAGGCGTACGACGTAGAACATGGCTTTGCCCCGTGCCATACTGAAGTTTGACTTCTTCTTCTGTAATTCATGGTCATCAACGAGTTCCTCAATCTCTATTCGTGCATCCTTACCCATGGTGATTACATCTTCCGAAATAAACCTGACCCGGCAGCGGGACTCCTCCAATGTAAACAAGGCGTCGTGTTGAAAGACCGTATCGCCCTGTGCAGCAAAGTAGGCTTGGTTAGTCTTCTCATGCAGCACCACCACATGGCCGGTTACAGTTTGTATGAGTCCAATTGGTTCAGCTTCTAAAGCTATAAAGTAATCTTTTACATCCAGATCTTCCAGATCCTCAGGAAGAGCCTCGCTGGGAGCGGCGTTCCCTCTGGGATCCGTTACCTGACAAAATGCCGTTTGAAATCCGAAAAACAGAAAAGTTAGTGCAGTAAAGGCTACAAAAATATATCGTTTCATGCCTGCGTCTCCATATGCCGGTTAGAACTTGCACCCGACATTAATGGTATAAGTTATCCGGTCGAAATCATAAAGTTCGCAATTAGAATGGTTGTCCGTATAGTTAAAAGCAAAAGAGGTAAAAAAGTATTCGAGAAAATCCTGACTCAAGACTGCGATGAAACCGTCGCGCTGGTCCACGCGATCCCAATTGTAGCCGGGCAGCGCCCTGCCATCATATTTCTTACGTGTCCATTGGTAGCGGAGGAAAAACTCTGTGTTGGTTGAGAATCTGGTAAAATATGAGAGTGCATGGTAGATCCCATGGTAAGCATCCTTATCAGCATCGGCATTGGAATTCTCATAGCCGGTTGTAGCCGAGAGTATATGCTTACGATCAGCAAGATAAATACTGGGTGTCAGCTCAAATCGGTGCCTGATGTTGTTCAAACCGGAGTTTCTGCGGGGATAGTAGGTCGTGTCGCCGTATGAATAGAGCCCTTTAAGACTAAAGTATCGGTTGAAATAATATTCATAGTTTGGGTCCATGTGATAGGTATGTGAAAGCCGGTCGCTGGCGTATTCTGCTTCCGTGTGTCCAAAAGGAACCTTCAGGATAGAGCGACGGTCCGCCCACCAGGGGCCGGTGGTGATATCGACTGCCATGTAGTTGAACTTGCTGTATTGAAAATAGGCCAGGTTATAAAAAGAAGCGGTGGTATTCCACATCAACCCATTTTTTTCGCTTATATCATAGAGGATGTTGCCCGCAACAATGGTAACCATAGCTTCATCTCTCAATTTGGCGTATTCTTTGGCGACTTCGAGAGTCCCGGCTCCCCATTGAATAGTTCTATCATCAGGACCGGCGCTGATATTGTCATCCCACAAAACCCCTTGAGATGCCCGTGCGTTCCAGTGAACCTTTTTAGTCCTTTCTTCAATTGCGGCGAGCAGATTCTCTATATTTTTCTGTACGCCGGGAGGAGGGACGGCGGCCTGCACAACTTCCAGTTCCCTGCGTGCTTCTTTATAACGGCCAGTTTTGAAATAGGTGGCAGCCAGTTCCAGCCTGACTCTGTGCAGCTTGGGGTCGATGGAGAGCATTTTTTGGAATTTTTGGATGGCCAAATCTGTTTTGCCGATTTCCATGGCACTTGTGCCGATCCAGAACATGATGTCCATGGTTTCAACCCAGCCGGCTATCTCTTTGAAAATGGGCAAAGCGCGGGCAAAATTTCTATCATAGTACAGGATGAGGGCTTCGGCGAGCTTTTTGTCCAGGGCCTTAATTTCCTCGGGACTCATACGGCGGAGCTTTTCAACGGCCTCCTCATTGGCTTCACTCGATTCAACTTCGCCGGTGGGCTGAATTTCCGCTTCTGCAGCAAATGCGCAGGAGGCAGTCAAAAAAATAATTAAAATAAACAGAATGGATCTACAAGACAATGGTAACTCGGTAGACATAACGATTTCTCCTTAGCAGATAAATCGGTAAAGGGAGAAGCCTGTAAATCAGGC
>JAFDAM010000103.1 GCA_019313825.1 Deltaproteobacteria bacterium | reverse complement strand
CAGTACACGACAATCCCGGAAATCCCTATAAACAGTGCATTTGGGAAAAACGATGAGCTGCGCATATCAATAAGTATCTAAAATTGCCCGTTTATGGATGGGCACTAATTAGAATAACCAATGTAAATATCTGTGATTTTTTCATAACATTATTTACCCCAATTGACGGATAATACCCACCTCTTTGCAGAACAATTGCGGCACTCCTAAAAAAAAAGATCCCCACTAAAAAAAGTAAAGCATCCACTCCTATCAAAGATTCCCGCCAAAGAGGCGGGAGAAGGACATGGTCTACAAGTTAAAATAAAGTTTTCTAACTTATGATTATTGTGCAGGAATCATGCCGAGCTATTTCAATTTCATAAACCCCTATTGTCGATGAAACTACTCAGGTGAATAGACTGAAGGTAGAAGGCTTTTAGGGACAAATCATGCGCAATCACATAAAACTTAGGGCATTTGAGCCAGGTGGCGAGATAACAGTATTGGTCTATCGGGTACCTGTAGATCTTTCTAATACTGTTGCAACTGATTTGAGATTTGACAAAGTGTCAAATTATTGTCATTTTTCAGTAATGTCCGGTTAGGATTTCGCAATGCTGTCATATGGAAGTTAATGGCCGGTGGGGGTCTCTTTTCATGATCCCCAGGGCCTGCACGCCACGTTTGATCTCCTTATAAACGGGTATACCCATGCTTCCGGCATGGTCATGAAGGGTTCGATAAAACCGCATGTCACCGATTGGCCAGATGGCCGCGGGTTTTTCTGAGCCTTCGAGGGGCCTGAGAAAATCCAGATCGTTATCAAAGATCTGGGCATGAACATATAGATGAAGATAGATCCCATCAACATTTGGGTCTTGAAGCAGGGTTTCCAGGGTAACCCTGTACGCATCTTCTCCGTTGAGTTCTATGGCCGGCCAGATATCCACAGGGTTTCGTGGTTTCATCCAGGCGGGGAAGATGGTCTTCAGGGTCTCCAAGGTCTTCCGGGATAACGTCGCAAGTTTCATCCCGTGCATGGCAAAATGGTCAGAGGCAACTATACCCGATGCACCGCTGAACGTCACTACTGCCATCCTCTTGCCTCCTTTTTTGCCCTTCCAAAGGACAAGGGCCCTTGTGAGATCCATCCATTCCAAAAAATCCCAGGCCCTTATGATACCCAGCTGTCTGAATAATCCTTCGGATATCCGCGCATCCCCTGCCATGCTTGCCGTATGACTCCTGGCCGCCCTTGCGCCATCGGCGCTGATCCCCCCTTTTAAAAGAACCACCGGCCGGTTCAACCTGGAAATGGCCTCACGAAATCGAGGCACATCCGAGATGGATTCAATATACATGGCGACTACTTCCGTCTCAGGATCATGTGTAAAATATTCCAGCAGATCACACTCGTTTATGTCACCGCGGTTGCCGATAGAGCAGGTCTTGCTGATCCCGAAGTATCCCTCGCTCAGGATCTGCATGAGAAAACCCGCTGAGAGCATCCCGCTCTGTACGATCAATGAGACATTTCCGGGCCTAAGTTTATCCTTAAACATATCATGTCGCATAAAAGATGCCACCATGCCGGATTGTCCGTTAACCACGCCCATGCAATTTGGGCCCCAAAGTCGTATACCGTACTTTCGGGCTATGTTAACGCATTGTTCCTGTAGTTTAAGACCTTGATCACCGGTTTCCGCAAACCCCGCGCTCTGTATCATGACCCGTTGCAGCCCGTTCTGACCGCATTCCTCCATTATTTCGGGCACTGTGGATGCGGGGACAAAGATAATGACAAGGTCAACCTTCTCGGGCATGTCCCCGACTGTCTTGTAACAGGGCAGACCGCAAATCTCCTCGTATTGAGGGTTCACCGGGTACAGCCTTTCCATAAATTTTTCCTTCAGGTTTTCCACAAGGGCGTATCCACCCTTCCCCGGGTTTCCTGAGGCCCCTATTACGGCAACGCTGTCAGGTTCAATAAATCGTTTCATTTAAAACTCATAATCTTTTAGTAACGTTCAAAAGTGTGTACATACCCGAAAAATGCTCCATTGCGAATGTGATGATTGTTTCTGAAAAGCGATATCTCGCAATAAAACACCTTGCTTCAGATGAGGGGAGAATATGAAAGAGAAGGTGGTGTGTCAAGGAAAGGATTTTGTGAAGAGACTGATTCCATTATGACGCATTCCAATAGGAGAATGAAAGAGTGGGGAAAAAGACCAGGTTTGATATCACGCGCTCATTTTTAAGAAAACATTAACAAGTCCAAGATAGATTAGGAGGCTAAGAATATCGTTTGAGGTGGTTACAAAAGGTCCGGTTGCGAGGGCCGGGTCCACATTCAGTCTTTTCAGGGCCAGAGGAACTGCAGCGCCGATAAAACCTGAGATCAGCACAATCAGTGTCAAAGAAAGCGTCACTACAGCCCCTAACCCGTAGTCGGACAGCCAGACCCCCACAATCAATCCAAGCAGGATTCCACATATGATCCCATTGACAAAGGCAACTTTCATCTCTACCCAGAGCCTTTTCCAAACATTCACTAGGCTGATGTCACCGGTGGCCAATCCCCTTACGGCAACTGTTGCTGCCTGGATTCCCGTATTCCCTCCCATGGCCATGATCACCGGAAAGAAAAATGTTAGCGCGATCATCTTTTCCAGAGACGACTCGAACTGATTGATGACCAGGGCGGCGATAATACCTCCGAAAAGACCCATAATCAACCAAGGCAATCTAGCCCGGGAGATCTTTATGGGGGACACTTCCGTAATCTCCTGATGAATTACACCCGCCATCAAGGAGATATCTTCATCAGCCTCCTCCTCAATCACGTCAATGATGTCATCATGTGTAATGCGACCTACCAGATGATGATTCTCGTCAATCACAGGTATGGTTACCAGATCATATTTCTTAACCAGATGAGCGACCTCTTCCTGGTCCCTGTTGATATCAGCTGAAATTACCTCCGGATTCATGATATCGCTGACCTTACGTTCAGGTGGCTCAAAGAAAAGGTCCTTCAATGATACGACGCCCACTAATCTATTAAAATCATCTACCACCCATAAGTAATACAGGTTCTCTACTTCTTCTCTCTTTTCCCTGATTCTATTAATTGCCTCATTGATCGTGGAGTCGGCCTTCACGGCAACGAACTCCAGGGCCATGATGCCGCCGGCAGTATCCTCTGCATACGGGAGAAGCTTTTCAAGCTCCTCTGAAACATCTTCTTCAAGCGTTTCAATAATCTCCTTTGCACGCTCTTTTGGAAGATCTCCCACAAGGTCTGCTGCATCATCAGAGTCAAGCTCCTGTACAATTTCAGAAATGGCCTGATTATCAAGATCACTTATGATGCGCTCCTGCACAGGGGCTTCTATCTCCACCAGCACATCTCCAGCGCCGTGCGGCTCAAGCAATTCAAACAGGTATAGACGCTCATTAGGATTAAGGTGTTCAATAAGATCGGCAACGTCAGCAGGGCGCATGTCATCGATCAGCTTCATGAGAAACCGGCTGTTTTCTTCCTTGATAGAGGTCTTAACCTCATCAATCATTTTTTGGCTGATTATCTGTGTCATGATACTTGTCTGGTGAACCTCCAATAATTATATCATTGGTTCATTTGTAATAAATCATTAAAAGTGTTTAGAGATTTAATAATATAAACTGCTTATTGTTCCTAATAAAAGTCAGTAATTTCCGGTTAAGATTTTGCGATGCCGGCGTATGGAAGTTGATTGCCCGTAGGGGTCTCTTTTCATGGTCGAACTGCGTTATGTGCAGTGCATCCGCATGAAGCCGGAGGAGGCGGACGGGGGACTTCCTCGGATATTATCCGGTCTGAACGAGGCTGAATAACGGAGAAGCATTCCGTCCGCCTGTCGAAGATCCCGGTTTATCGGGGGCAGGCGCCTTTTATAAAAGTTTTGCTTC
>JAFDAM010000004.1 GCA_019313825.1 Deltaproteobacteria bacterium | reverse complement strand
GACTTCCAAGGAAGTCATTTTGTTAAAACAGCAGTAACATGCTGATATTGTTTTGTATTACATTGACTGATAACAGCCATGTAAAATCAGTGGACTTGCTTTCTCATAGGATGCCGCGAAGCGATATAAGTTAGCTTTTTACGAATGCATCAAACAAGAATCCTTTGAAAATCCAGTATCCAGAAACCAGCACCTTGTTTATAAAGGCGTCACATTTTCTCATAAAATTTTTTGCCACAAAAAAAACCCACAACTACAGACCTAAGGCTTAATTAAAGCAGGAGCAAGGCAGTGAAAATTCTTTTGACCAATGATGATGGGATACATGCCCCGGGTCTGATGGCCCTTTACCAGGAGTTACATGAAGATTTTAAACTGGAGATTGTGGCGCCTGAATCGGAGATGAGCGCTGTGGGCCATGCCATTACCCTGACATCCCCATTGAGGGTCCGGAGGGTTCATAAAAACGGGACGTTCTTCGGCTATGGCGTAACCGGGACCCCAGCCGACTGTGTAAAGATTGCGGTATGGGAGCTGCTTGAGACGCCTCCTGATATCATTTTATCGGGGATCAATCCAGGCGCCAATGTGGGCGTGAATGTCTTATATTCTGGAACGGTCTCCGCGGCCACTGAGGGGGCGTTTTTAGGGGTAAGGTCTGCTGCCATATCCCTGAATACTCGGCAGGACCCGGATTTTCGAGTTGCAGCGCGTTTCAGTCGTGAGATCATTGGGTTTATTATGGAGAATGGTCTGAAAGAAGGGACAGCCGTGAATGTTAATATCCCGGCTGTCCCGGCGGATAAGATCAAGGGCGTCTCCATAACCAGGCAGGGAGTGGGCCAGTTTAAGGAGAGGTTTGAGCGACGCATCGATCCAAGGGGGAATATATATTACTGGCTCACCGGAGAGACACCGGTTGAGGGAGACGTCATCGATGCCGACGCGAATGCCCTGAAAGACAACCGAATCAGTATCACGCCCGTCAGTTACGATCTCACATGCAACGAAGAGATCGAGAGACTGCGATCCCTCCCCATGCCCGACCATAATGTGTAGGGATATCCGATTTACCGGCCATGAGTGAACCTCCCCGCCTATAAGGCGGGGCAGCGCTTAATCATATTATAGTTCGATGGCCCTCGGGATTCTCTTTTCATCCCGCTTTAAGCGGGACAGTTTCGTCAGGCACCATGCCGACCCCTAGCACATAAACGAGTTCGCCTGTCGAAAAGAGAATGCCAAGGGCCATTCATCCTCGTGCACAGCACGGGGGATTCTATCAAAGTTGCATAAAGCTAAAAGTTACGGAAAGCTTTCCAGATTAGGGCCTGTACCCGGAACTCAGGCAGGGGTCAGGCTGGACACATGCACCAGGGACGCTCTTGATCCACTGATATCCCTTGTAAAATAGCCGATCGCTCTGGCTGTCTCCGGATAGGGGTGACCAATGCCAATGGCATGGCCATATTTCATTGCATGTTTCTTAAGTTTATGGAGCTGGGATAGGATGGCCGGTTCCTCTCGGCGATTATCCAGGAATACATTCCTGAAGGCCGTTGACACCTTGAGGGTTTTTGCTGTTTGGTAGGCCGTTGAACGGCTCGAGGTGACACTGTCGATAAAAAAGAGGCCTTTTTGCTTAATGACTTGAAGGGCTGCGCTCATATCTCTCTGGCATGCAGTGAAACGGGAACCCATATGGTTGTTGACCCCGGTGATACATGGAACAGAGGACATATTTTTATTAATAGTATTGGCTATCCTTTTTACCCCATCTCCCACATAGATGGCGCCTGGTCCCGGATCGAGAACAGAGGCATAGGGTTCCATGGGCTGGTGGAGCATTAACTCGTGACCTTGAACATTGATCTCTTCAGCTAAAAGAGAAGATTTCGTAAGACGGGGCAGGACAGCAAATGTAATTGGCACTCCAAGTTCCAAAAACCGTCTGACCCGGGACCGGCTGAATCCGATATCGTCAATGATTATGGCGATGCGTGGTTGGAAAAAAGATCTGTCAGAGGCCCGGGCCTTTGAAAAGCTGTTCAGGCCCAACAGGCTTCCTGCAAAAAAATAGGCACTTTTATATAAAAAATGCCTTCTGTCCATCAACTCTCTTTTTTCAGCCATGAATCCACCTTGCATGAGGGAGTAATCTGATGGTACTTGTGCTTCTATACAACTTATTGTTGTTTAGGTCAAGGAAAAACACAATATATTGTATTTTTATTTATATTGGGCTTTTAGGGGAAGGAAAAGAGGGGAAAAAGAGGGTTGTGGTTGCTTTTTTAAAAAGCCCCAAGATGTTGTGGTTATTGGGATTTCCCGGGTTTTATCTAAAAGCTACACTTTCTTTTTGTATTTGATTATATCTTTCACATTCATCCATTTTTCCCCTTACACTTTGTATTTATTGCATGGTAATATAGACACCTATAATAATCGCGTACTATGAAAGGGGATAACCATGTCATCTCAGCCCAACGATCTTCTCAGTCAGATGCGGTCCGAGGCCTTAAAAATCTTTCATGCGTCACTTGAACCGATCAACCCCTATGAGGCGGTCAGGCGATCTGTCCGCCTGGATGGGACCAGGCTCATTTTGGGGCAGGGGGATCAGCAAAAGGTGGAGCTGGACCTGGAGGAGTATGAACGGATCTTTCTTGTCGGGGGTGGCAAAGCGACTGCTCCCATGGCCAGGGCAATGGAGGGTCTGCTGGGGGACAGGATCCATAAGGGTGTAATCAATGTGAAATACGGATTTACGGAAAAACTCTCTTTTACCGAGATAATTGAGGCTGATCACCCACTGCCGGACCAGAACGGCGTAGAAGGAACGAAAAAGATCCTTGATATCCTGAATAGCGCCGGAGACAAGGACCTGATTTTTTCGCTTATCTCTGGAGGTGGTTCGGCCCTTCTGCCTCACCCTGCCGGACAGATCAGCCTTGCGGAGAAGCAGGCCGTGACCAGAAGCCTTCTTGAATGCGGGGCCAGCATAGGTGAGATAAACAGTATCAGAAAACATATCTCTGACACCAAGGGGGGGCAGATGGCAAGGGCCGCCTTTCCCGCCACCACGGTCAACCTGATGCTTTCCGATGTGGTGGGAGACAGGATGGATGTGATCGCATCCGGTCCCTTTGTCCCTGACACGAGTATGTTTAAGGAGTCGTGGCAGATTATTGAAAGATACGGGCTGGGAGACAGTATCCCTGACTCTGTGAGGGAACACCTTAAGAGCGGGACAGAGAATAAAATCCCTGATACACCGAAAGACGGAGACCCCATATTTGGTCCGGTCTCAAATTTCATTATCGGGAGCAATATCCTTGCCCTGGCGGCGGCAAGGGACGAGGCCGAACAGATGGGGTATAACAGTCTTATCCTTTCCTCTATGATCGAGGGTGAGACCAGGGATGTGGCAAGGGTGCATACCGGTATTGCCATGGAGGTTCTGAAGACGGGCATGCCTCTCAATCCCCCTGCATGTATCATCTCGGGAGGAGAGACCACGGTTACAATTCAAGGCAGGGGCATGGGAGGCAGAAACCAGGAGTTTTGTCTGGCCGCGGCCGTTTATATTACGGAACTTCCCCCGCAAGTGGTTATCCTGAGCGGAGGAACCGACGGGAATGACGGGCCCACCGATGCGGCTGGCGGTATTGTGGATCCCCTGACTGTCAAGAGAGGTCGGGACAGGGGGCTGGATGTCTCGGAGTATCTTGCGGAGAACGATTCATATCATTTCCTTGAGAAGACAGGGGACCTGCTCATGACCGGCCCCACTAATACCAATGTGATGGATGTGAGGATTGTGCTGGTGAGATAGGTGGGAAGCGCGTGGCGCAAAGCGCATAGGGCATAGCGCATGGCGTAAGGCACGCATGATTGTATGTTTTTTTTCGCCATGCGCTATGCCCTATGCGCCATGCGTCTTTTTTACCCCTCCGTCCACCTCTGAATCAGGTACGGTTTTGTCATCTCAAAGGTATTGCAATCATCCTCGATCGCCTCTTCTGCCTGCTGTATGGACATCTTTTCGGTCTTTTTCACGAAAGAGAGGGTCTTCCCAAAATAGAGGGGGATCAGGGAATCCATGATCTGATCACGGTCCAGGACAGAGTCCCTGAAAGAGATGGCCACATCAAATAGCACCCTTGCCCATAGATCGGTGGGAAATGTGAATACATCCTTTTTCATTCCCTTTATCTCCAGCATTTTCTGGTATACATCGCTGGTCAGGACCTTCTGCCATATCTCGCTATACTGATCAAATCCCTCATGAAAGCTATTAATAAGCTTCTCGGTATCCACATCCACCTTGGGAGGCATCTCTACTTCTCCGAGGCCGAAACCGTATATGGAGGTGGGTCTGCTGTATTTTACATTCAGCCAGAAAGATTCAAAGTTCTGCATCGTGGTGAAGATGGTCCCTACCACCTCCCTGAACATGGGCCCCAGGGCGGCGGCCGGGTCCTTTGGTCTATGGATCTTGGGCCTGCCCATGAAAGACTGGCAGACCCGGGCGGATTGATTAAAGGCCAGGGTAGTCATCCAGATATCTATTCCGAAATTGGCAACAGCCTCATCCCATATTTCGCTCTCAAGATAGGCCTTGGCCAGGGATCCCCTGAAGCCGAAGTCTCCTCCTATGGGCTGACGCACCCTTCTTCCGTATAGGGCCCGCGACAGGGGGTAGGCGATCCCATTGGTTATGGTGCCGTCATACTTGTGCCTAACATAGAGCGGGGCCACATAGTCGAAATCACTGAAAAGGGGCTCTCCCAGGTGTTTGATCCACTCCGGGGTGATGCTCTTCAGGTCGGCATCCACCACCACGATCGCCTCTGCCTGGAGGTCGACCACCTTCTGAAAAAGGTTCTTGAAATTATTGCCCTTTCCTTTTACTCCGGGCGGGGTGGAGATATAGATCTTGGGTACCTCTGTCGGTGTATCCAGAAATGCCAGTTTTGTATTGTCAGGGGAGTTGTTATCACAATTTATGATCACAGAGCGTTTATCAGGGAAATATTTCGTCAGCCCTTCATCCGCCTTCTTGGTCGGATAGTCTATGGAATCGGCCTCATTATAGGACGGGATGCTTACTATCAGATCAGCCTTTTCTATGTTTTCGGGGTTAACTTCACTTTCAAACATATCAAGAAATACCTCCCTTAATTATTTTGCCTAATATCTCCAGGACCGCAGAGTTCCAGCCCTCCGGACCTGTCTCACGGGTGACCTCCATACCCTGAAACCTCTCGGCTATCTCTGGAAAATCCCGTTTTGAGCGGATCAGTATAGGATGATCTACCTGTTTAAGCATACTGAAATCATTTGGGCTGTCTCCAAGGGCGATCGTGAAGACCTGAGGATAGGATTCCTCATACCAGGAGATCACCTTCTTAACAGCCGCTCCCTTATCGGTTTTTCCGTGGATGTGATAAAAACGTCCTCCCTCGGTGATCTGGAGTTCCCTCTGTTTTGCGGCGTCAAAAAGGGCATCAATATCCTTATCATCCTGTTCCAGTATCATGAATGGCTCGTCATATTCTCTTATGGCAGCGAGTCTTGAACTCACCAGGTCCAGGCCGGTGAGATGCGAGATCTCTTCCGGAGTCATATCCGAAAAGCCCCGAATTTTCCAGCCTAATTTTTCCCGGATCTCCCTAAGACTCTGGACCAGGATTTCATAGGGGGTACCGATCGACCATTTCCATATATTTTTTACAAAAACAGTGCCAGGCGGAACACTGCCGATACATTTCTTTGGAAAAAAAATCCCCCCGCCATTCTCTGAAATGAAGGGGGAAGGGAGGTTTAATTTTTTACGGAGAACGTCCATCTCTGCCCTGGTTTTGCTCGATACCATGATAACCGGGACATGATGACGTCGACAGGTATCAAGGGCCGGTTTTGCCTTGTCCCACGCATAGGAGTGATGGTCCAGCAGCGTACCGTCCAGATCTGTAAATATAACAATAAAGGGGGTATCATTGCCCCCGGAAGCCGGTCCTTTTCTGTCGGACATGGAGATTGCCAGGGTTGTTATTTTCTCCATTTCAGGAAAAACGTCTTTTTTCTTCTTCAACGACCTCTATAAGGTCATAGAAAATCTGGGGAAGCTTGTTGCCGACGCGCTCCCATGAAACGGTCTGGGGCGTCTCGAATATGCTTTTCTGTGTCTTGCTCTCAACCGATATGACCGCCTCTGCAAGGCCGTTTTCCAGGAAAGGCTTGAACTCGGGATAACTGTTTACCAGTCTCAGGAACCGCTCCGTCATCCTGTACGGGGAGGTGAGCTGTTCCCCTGCGCTGAGTATAGAGTTCCGGAAGATCTCTCTGACCATATACTCCTCCGCGTCCCGGTCATAGGTTAGGTTGCTGAAGCTGGCATCGTCGGAATATTTCTTGACCTGCGCTTCCGCAACGGCCTGGTAGGTGATGGCCAGATCACGAAAGAAGGTATCAGAGATCTCCAGACCCTCCTCTATGACCAGGGCGTTCATGAGCGTTGTTACGATATCGATGGCCATGCGGTTGAGCCCCTGTGACTTATCCTCAGGCGAGACCGCCTGGTGTTTATGGTCAAAGGGCTCCCGGGCAAACATCACCTGTGCAGGCGAGGAAGCCTTTCTGTAGACCTCGATCAGGGTGAATATCTCCACGCCCCAGTTGGTTGCGAACCGCATCTTCTTCAACAGATCAACATGAAAGGCCACCTCGCCTGAGAGCTGGTAGTTGAACCCTAACAGAAAATCGATGAGGCGCAGCATCTTTTCTTCTTTGCTTTCCGTGAATTTCCTCTTGAGCGCCAGCAGGAGGGGGTCGAGTAGAAGCCTTTTTATCCTTCCGTATAATGCCCTTTCCATGATACGGGAATAGTATGCCTTTGAAAAGTCATAATCCAGGACCACTACCGGGTAGAACAATCGATCCAGCTGCACCTTTTTGAATGTCCTGATATCTGCATCCACAATTCCGATGGATTCGGCTCCCAGGGCGATTGCGATCCCGAAGCTGAGAAACATGTTTCTGCCCTTACCAGGTTCCTGGATATTAAACCCTGCCTCGTTAAGCTGATCGTAGATGCTGTTGAACCCCGGGCCGTCATTCCACTGGATCAGATGGTTTCTGATCTTGTAGCTCTTGATCAGATCCCTCAACATCATGGCCTCTTCTTCGGAGGCCCGATCCAGGCCAAAGATGATCTGGGAGAGGTAGGTGACATATTTTAGTTGTTTCAGGATGTTTTTAAGCACGGGAAGGTTGGCCGGATCGGTGTATTCGCTGGCAAGCAACGGAATAATCAGTACCGTCTTTTTCCACTTGGAGTGGAGCCGGAGCTGGCTTCTCAGTTGCTTCCGATCCTGTTTGAGTATATGGAACGTAGTGATCTGGCTCTGATTTTGAGAGAAGTCAGAAATGGCAGAACCTCCTCTATAATTCCATGATAAAATTAGTGGAAAAAACAGGCCTTGTCAACTTAACAATATGAAATCGTTAATCGATTTCATATAATATCCCGCTTCGCGGGACTTTCAAAACAACTCAGCCATAATACCCGTGCTATGCACTGGGATGAATGGCTTGTTTCTGGACGGTTTGGGGGATGAGTTCATCCAAAGTAAATTTGGGTTTCCTTTTTGATGCCCACCTTGTAGGCGGGGGGTCGCTTAATAAATTTATTGAGAATCGCAACGTTAGTGACAGATCTAAAAGAGTTTCTTCTGGTCCTTATCCTTTTCACCCTCTATCTTGATGTTGAAATGGTTATAGGCAAGTCTGGTGGCCACTCTCCCCCTGGGAGTCCTATTTAGATAACCCCTCTGGATCAGGAACGGCTCATAGACATCCTCGAGGGTATCCTTCTCCTCACAGACCGCAGCCGAAAGCGTATCAAGGCCGATGGGCCCTCCGTCAAATTTTTCGATGATGGTGAGCATAATATGGCGGTCCATCTTGTCCAGACCCTTATTATCCACATCCAGCATCTCCAGGGCTTGCATTGCAACCTCTCGCGTAATTACGCCGTCGGCCTCGACTTGCGCGTAGTCCCTGACCCTGCGAAGAATCCTGTTGGCTACCCTGGGTGTCCCCCTTGCCCTCCTGGCTATCTCATGGGCGCCGTCTTCTTTGATAGGGATCTCCAGGAGCCTTGCCGACCGTGTAACAATCTCCTGCAGCTCTTCGGGGTGGTAGAACTCCACCCTCTGGATAACCCCGAAACGCTCTCTAAGCGGGGGTGTCAGCAGACCTGTCCGCGTTGTGGCCCCCACCAGGGTGAAGGGAGGGAGGGGTATCTTCATGGTCCTGGCTGAAGGCCCCTGTCCTATGATGATATCAAGCTGGTAATCCTCCATGGCGGGGTAGAGTATCTCTTCCACAACATGATTGAGCCTGTGGACCTCGTCTATGAAAAGGACATCCCTGGGTTGAAGGCTGGTCAGTATGGCGGCAAGGTCCCCGGCCCTCTCAATGACCGGACCGGAGGTGCTGTTGATATCTACCCCGAGTTCATGGGCTATTATATGGGCAAGGGATGTCTTTCCCAATCCCGGAGAGCCGTGAAAGAGGACGTGGTCCAGTGCGTCCGAGCGTGCCTTGGCAGCCTCAATAAACACCCTCAGGTTCCTTTTTACCTCTTCCTGACCCACATATTCATCGAAGCTTGTGGGTCTCAGGCTTATCTCTTGAGGGATCTCATCCGGCTGAGGTTCGGGATCGATGATTCTCTCTTCCATAAAAAGTCTCTTTTCTCCGTTATGCGAGAAGTCTCAGGGCCTCCTTGATTACGCCTTCCAGGTTGACCTCCTTTACGTTTACGAGCGCCGTTTCAACGGCAAGGCCGGCCGGTTTTGCTGAATAGCCCAGATTCAGGAGGGCGGACAGGGCGTCATCCAGGACCCCTCTATCCTCATAGCTTGTAACCTGAGAGGGGGGAAGCTCCAGAGCAGTCCTGAGTTTTTGGGCCTTATCCTTTAATTCCAGGACCATCCTTTCTGCGGTTTTCTTTCCCACTCCCGGTATGGATTGCAACCTGACCGCATCCCCGCGGGCCATGGCCTCAAGCAGTTCGTCGGGTCCTATGCCGGAGAGTATGTTGATGGCCAGTTTAGGCCCTATTCCCGAGACGGATATCAGCAAACGGAAGATGTCCTTTTCAAGGGTTGTCTGAAAACCAAAGAGTGTGAGGGCGTCCTCTCTGACATGGGTATAGATGTGAAGGCTCACCCCCTCATCCTCTTCGGGTAAGGTATAGAAGGTTGAGAGGGGGGCTATGACTTCATATCCGATGCCGTCGTTATCGATAATCACGGACTCGGTGGTCTTTCTTAACAGGATGCCTTTCAGATGCGCGATCATATAGAGTGCCTAGAGCAAGTTAAAGTTCGAAGGTGGAAGTTTAAAATTCGATGCAAGGAGACAGTTTTTTATTTCGGACTTTAGGTGTTTCGAACTTTGTATTTAGTAGCTTGATATATGGAATTTCCATTTTATAATCCTGGAACTATGCTCGCATTTATATATAACCAATGATTATCTCTTTTCATATCTTGTCCAGTTGAGGTGGCATATGGCAGCGGCCAGTGCGTCGGATGTGTCAGATCCGCGTTGAGCCTTTAATTTCAGGATAACCTGTACCATGGAACGAATCTGATCTTTGGTGGCCCTGCCATAACCCACGACCGATTTTTTTATCTCCAAAGGGGTATATTCAAAGATCTTTATACCGCATTGGACAGCTGCGACCATTATGGCCCCCCGTGCGTGACCGAGCTTCAAAGCGCTTTTGACGTTCTTTGCAAAAAAGACGTCCTCTACGGCCATCTCCTGTGGGCGGTAGTGGTTCATAATCTCGACCATGGCCTGGAAGATATTATGGATTCTTGCATAGAAGGGGTCTTTAGCCGGAGAGTTAATAGTGCCCGCATGGATGCAGGTCATGTGATTATTTTTTTTCTCTACCAGGCCGTATCCGGTTGCCCTCGAGCCGGGATCCACCCCCAGCACAAGCATTAGCTTATAGCCTCCATTACTTCATCGGGGATGTCAAAGTTGGCATAGACATGGTTGACATCGTCGCTGTCTTCAAGGGTCTCCATAAGACTCAACATCTGCTCTGCCTTCTTTCCTTCCAGCTTGATGGTATTCTGGGGGATCATGCTTATCTCGGCTACAGTGTATTCCAGTTCCGCGTTATCAAAGGCCTTTTTGACCGCTTCAAAGTCAGATGGGGGCATTATGACTTCGAACTCTGACCCCTCTTCCTTGACGTCTTCCGCCCCCGCCTCCAGGGCCAAATCCAGGAGCATCTCTTCGTCAATCTTGTTTTTTTCACAGACAATCATTCCCTTGTTTTCAAACATCCAGGCCACGCAACCCGGCTCTCCAAGGTTTCCTCCGTGCCTGTCGAATATATACTTGATGTCAGCAACCGTCCTGTTCTTATTGTCCGTAAGACAGTCAATGAGCAGGGCGACACCGCCGGGACCGTAGCCTTCGTAATTGACTTCCTCATAAGAGGTGCCTTCAAGTTCACCTGAGCCCTTTTTAATGGCCCTCTCGATATTGTCCTTGGGCATGTTTTCAGACTTGGCAGCCTGTATGGCCGTTCTGAGGCGGGGATTGCCGTCAGTGTCTCCTCCTCCAAGACGGGCGGCTACTGTTATCTCTTTTATTAGCTTTGAAAAGATCTTGCCTCTTTTGGCATCGGTTGCTCCTTTTTTATGTTTGATTGAACTCCATTTGGAATGACCTGACATTAGGCGCCTCCTTATTAATTTGGTTAAGAGGTTGATGGTCGGGTTGTCGAAAATGGATTAAGACTGGTTAAATCTCCGCATGCCAATTAACCACTAAGCCGGGTTACTGTTTTACTCGATTTAATCCAAGCAGGTAGACCTCCCTGCTTCTCTTGCGGACCGCTGAGGGCCTTATAAGCCGCATCTGACTAAAATAACTATGGGATCTATCCCTGAAGGCCTTCAGGTCTTCGCCCTCAAATATCTTGCACAAAAAGTGACCGTTCTTTTTGAGCACGGCCAGGGCTATCTCCAGGGCCCTTTCAGCCAGATCCAGGGATCGGCTAGCATCGGCCACCCTGACACCGGTGGTCTGAGGCGCCAGGTCGCTGATAACCGCGTCCCTCTGACCGACTTCCCGTGCCAGCCAATCTGTATCCAGGTGGAATATGTCCGCTTCTATGAATCTGAAATTGGGGGCAGAGAAACGATCAGGCTGCTTCAGGTCTATGCCTGTGACCTCGCCCCTGTCTCCCACCCTTTTTATGCAGTACTGGGACCATGAGCCGGGATAACACCCCAGATCAAGCAGACGCTGACCGCGGCGTATTAATCTGTGCTTTTTGTCTATCTCTTCGAGCTTGTAGACAGATCTTGCAAGCCATTTCTCTTCCCTGGCCCGGTCTGTGTAGTGATCTTTCCACCTGTTTTGTTTTCCCATTTTTTATCATGCCTTGAGCCAGAGGCCGCTGTTTAAGAGACCCCTATTCTCTATCATAGATAAAGATCCTTTGCAAAAACAAATTGTGCGGACAAAGGATTTTGGTCTGTCCCCGGGCACCCGCAAGGTATTAGATGTCTGCAAGTCGAGCCCGCGAAATCCCGATCAAGAGCGGGGGCGCCTATCGAAGACCCCGCTGACTTGTGCGGGGGGAGCGACGACTGAGGCGCCGGCTCCTTTCAGTCGCGCAAAGCGCATAGAGTCTTTATGTTTTACACTAGGCTCCATGCTCTATGTCTACCCGCCGTCGTTGTGGCGGGCCCTATGCGGTTTTACACATACGCCGCAGGGAGGAGCCATCGAAGGCAATCCCGCCAGGAACGGGACAGATGATGCCTTGATGGTGGATCAGGGATTGTGTAACTCGTTGATATGATGGCACATATCCTATGCATTGCCTCTTGTAATTATCACCCTTCAAATCTGGTATTCCATTCCTAATAAATAAGAGTTATTATACCCGCGACTATTAAGATACGTTTCACCAATAATACAGCGGAATGCAGAGGATGTTCCGTGCGAACCTTTGATTAATGCCATATAAGAGGAGCGTATGTTAAAAATCTTTTTTAAAAAGCAACAGCAGATTGAATCGCTTATCTACAAATATCTGGAAATCATTAAAACAACTGAAAGGCATTTTTCAGAGGCCCTGAATACCTGTATCGACAATGGACTCTGTGATCATTTTCATTTTCTTGTAGAGCAGACCCATAAGTTCGAATCCAGGGCTGACGACGTTCGCGAAGAGATCAAGACTCTCATGTATGGCAAGGCGCTCATCCCCGAATCACGCGGAGATATCATGGGTCTCCTTGAATCGATTGATGAGATCCCGAGGATCTTTGAGCTGATTCTCTATATGATCAAGACACAAAAGCTTACCATTCCTGACCTTATTATCCAGGATATCAGGGAGTTGATCGATGTCTCACTTGAAAGCTGTGATCTGGTTTTTAAACAGGTTGAGATTCTGTTTAAAAGAGAAGAAGGGATCAGGAAGATTGTCTCCACCATTGACCATAACGAGAGCCATTGTGACCATATTGAGAGGCACCTTATTACAAATATTTTTGATTCGGATCTGGATCCATTTCAGAAGCTGCAGTTGAAGGATTTGATAATAAATATGGGCGAAATTGCCGATCAGGCCGATCGTGTGGCAAAGAGAGTCAATATTATCAGCATGAAAAGAAGCATGTAATGATATCGCTTTTAGGCGGAATATTCCTGGGCTGGTCCCTGGGTGCAAACGATGCATCAAATGTTATCGGTTCGGCTGTCGAGTCAAGGATGGTAAAATTCGGGACAGCAGCCGTGTTGGCATCGGCCTTTGTACTCCTGGGAGCTGTTCTACAGGGACAAAGCGGAATTGAAACCCTGAAGGGCCTTACTCAAATAACCCTTAAACAGGCAGTTGTTTCATCTTTGGCAGCAGCGATAACTGTTACCCTGATGACCATTCTGGGACTTCCGGTATCAACCTCCCAGGCAGTTATCGGCGCGATATTGGGGATCGGTTTCCTTAACAGGCAGCTCAATGTTATGGGTTTGGGGAAAGTGGTGGCCTGTTGGTTCGGGACTCCCTTGGGAGGTGTCGTGATCGCAATAGTGCTTTACAGGCTGCTTGCCGCCATCTATAACCGGCTGAGGATAAACCTGTTTCAGTCCGATGTCCTGCTCCGTCTCTCGCTTATTGCTGCCGTTTCTTATGGCGCCTATTCTCTTGGCGCGAACAATGTTGCCAATGTGACGGCTGTTTTTGTGGGGGCAGGTCATTTGAGTCAGTTTGCAGCCACTTCAATAGGAGGATTAAGCATAGGTTTTGGCATTCTGACCTTTAGTAAACGAGTGATGGCCACGGTGGGCAAGAGGGTTGTTAGGCTGGATTCATTTTCGGCGCTTGTGGTACTTCTGGCCGAAGCTATTACAGTGCATTTCTATACATTCGTTGGAGTGCCAGTGTCGACTTCCCAGGCAGTGATCGGAGCGATATTGGGCATAGGTATCCTGAAAGGCATCAACACAGTCAGCTGGAGCACCTTGAAAAATATTGTTACGGGATGGTTTTTGACCCCTGTGGTTGCCTGCCTGCTTGCAATAGCTATCCATTTTTTAATCCATTTGAAGTATATTCCATTTTGTCGCCCTGTTTTATTACTTGCGGTTCAGTAAGTACGTTCGTCGCGTTTTTTCACCTCCTGGATTGCAATTATCTTTATCCGGCCGTTAATGTTTTGTATTTGTTTTTGTCCCATCGGCCAATCGGCGACCACCATCCTACCATCCTCGACAGTCTCTTCGGTCACTTGGTCCTTTGCTTCACACAGTTCCCATATGGCGTGACACACATGTTGTGTATAAAAAGGATTAATCATATTACGCACCTCGCATAACGCGTTATGCGTAAAAACAAACTAAAGTCAAGGGATTTCCTAAGAGGATCTCAAATAATCTCTTATAAATACAGCAATACGGGGCAGACCGCCTGGAAACTGCCTGAGCTAAAATCCTATCAAATTGTCAGTCGACTTTCTTTACATATCCTCCGGCAGTCAGAAAAAACGGAATAGCTATCAGTGCACCGAGGATGCCGATCGGCCAGAACTCACTTATACCGATCCCGTGATCCCTTGCAAGGTCTATTGTCAATCCCAGAACAGGCGCTATGATCATCGTGGAGCAAGACTTTGCCTGGGACTCGATCGAGAGGATAGTCGCCCCTTTTGCCTCATCGCTATGCGCGTTGAACCGGCTTATCAGGACCGGTCTCCAGAGGTTCTGAATGATATAGAGCGCCACGAACACTGTTATCATGATCCAGTGGACCCCAAGATAGGCGGCGGGTAAAAGCGCCAGAAATACCGCGGCGATCATGCCCCAGAGCATTCGTGCCGCCCTGTCTTCTCGGCCTGGTTTGCCAACAAAGCGGTGGGCATTTCTGCTGGCCATTGCAGAGAGAACAAAGAGCACAAAGTAGACAGGCCCGATCAGGACCACGGATTTCTGCTCATCGGTGAGCTGAAGACCCACAAACAGGGCGGCTGTTACCGGAAGCGCCGCAGCCTTCAGGATCGGCTGAAGGTAGTCTTTTGATGCCTTAAAAAAGCCCTCAAATCCCATGGATTCGCATATAAGTCTTCTCAGACTCGCCTTCCTTACCGAGACTATCAGAGATTCCTTGAGGTGCCTCATTATCGCACGTATGGCAACTCCTTTTACTATATTTTGGTCAACCTCCTTTGGGTAGCCCATGAAATTAATGATATTCAGGATGTAGGGGATTATCGCAAAGAAAAAGACATAGATATAATTGCTTGTCGTAAATACTAAGACAGATGCCAGGACTACAGAGACGGCAGAACCGGTCTTGCTCCAGGAACGGGTATACCCGTAGACCTTGGTCGCTTCGTCATTCCGGCCCTGCAAATTCAGCCATGAGAATATCATGGCCTTGTGGGTGCCTGTACGGAAGGCATCTCCTATGGCGAAAAAGATCATGGCCAGGCAGAGAAGAGGCAAGAGGGCATGTTGCGAGAGCCTGCCTTCCATGGCCGATATCCCTGTAAGACCGAAGATGGCAAAGCTGATAATGTAGGACACAAAGCTGAAGATCATAGCCTTGCGCCTCCCGCATAGGTCCGCGATAGCGCCGGAGGGCACCTCCATGATGTTTATCATTATCTCACGAAACGCGATGAGAAGTCCGATCATGAAATAGGATAGCCCCATCTGTCTGAGCGCAAGCAACAGGAAATAATCATAGTACTGCTGGTTCTTGAGAAAGCCGTACAGGTTGAATCTGGCGAGTGTCCTATTCATAGTCACTTAATCCCTTTCGATACCTTGCTGTATGACTGCCGCTATTGGAGGTAAGCGTCAAACATTTTCAGATGACTCGATGGTCATGCAATCTCTTTACAGGGTTGAAACACAATTTTGCTGAAGCGAGATTTCCTGCAAAATGAAAGAAAGTCAAGACTATTTTGCAGACTATTTTGCAATACAGTGAAAAATGGTCGAATATGTGGCACTATCCATGATTAACCCCTTCTCTCCCATTTGCCATGGCATATTTCGTTGACATTTCATAGTAAAAACATATATTTTCCTTATTATAGATATGAGGCTCATTTGGATATTTAATATGTTTAATTGCAAGAGCATTTGATAATGATAGATCTATTGCTTCATCCTGACATATGTCTTATTTAATAAAACTGAATAAATACAAGACATAACCTTCGATAGCCAACATTTTATTAGAGTAAGCTGATATGAGGTCTGTTACTGAACTGCTTAAACAGGAAGGGTTTTTAAAGAGCCTGTTTGAATCGATCCCCTGTGGGATACTTATTGTTGATCAGGACAGAAGAGTAATAGCCGTAAACGATATATTGACACGGATTACAGGGACCCCAGAAGTTGAGATGATCAACAAACGAGGCGGTGACGCGCTCAATTGCCTCTATGCGCACAAGAGCCCTGACGGGTGCGGCTATGCGGACGAGTGCCGGAACTGTAAGGTTAAAAAAACGGCCCTGGAGGCCCTGGCCGGAAAGCAGATACATCGTAACAAAGCGAGCGTGCAGTTAAAGATCAATGGAATAGTCTGCGATTTTAAGTTTCTTGTAAGCGCCGCTCCCATTAACCATGATGATAATAGATTGGCTGTAATCATTCTTGAAGACATGACCGAGCTGAACAACCTCCGCCGGCGCCTGAGGACAGAGCACAGTTTTGCCGGAATAATAGGGCAAGACACCCGGATGCATGAGCTCTTTGATACAATAAGGGATCTCACCAATGTCAATGTCCCTGTGTTAATACTTGGAGAGAGCGGCACGGGCAAGGAACTGGTCGCCTCTGCCATACACAATGAGGGCTTCCGTGCCAAAAAGTCCTTTGTCCCTGTAAACTGCGCGGCCCTTCCTGAAGGAATTCTGGAGAGCGAGCTGTTCGGGCACGTGAAAGGCGCTTTTACAGGCGCTGTGCGCGAAAAAAGGGGCCGGTTCGAGTTAGCCCACGGCGGCACCCTGCTCCTGGACGAAATAGGGGATATGTCCAAACTTGTCCAGGCGAAGCTCCTTCGGGTATTACAGGAGGGAAAGATTGAGCGGGTTGGAGATGAGAAGAGCATCTCAGTTGACGTGCGGATAATAAGCGCAACCAACCGGGACCTCCAACGCGATGTGGAAAAGGGGAGATTTCGTGACGACCTGTACTACCGTCTCAACGTAGTTCCCATTCGTCTTCCTCCCCTCAGGGAGAGAAAGAACGACATACCTCTTCTTGCGGAGAACTTTCTTGAAAAGGCCTATAAAGAAGGGCTGGAAACAGCGGGCCTCTCCAAGGATGCCTTATCCGTCATGATAGACTATACATGGCCCGGGAACGTTCGCGAACTTCAGAGCGCGATCAGCTTTGCCATTGTCAAGTCCAGAGGCAAGATTATCGAACCTCAGCACCTCCCAATGGAGTTGAAAAATCGGCAAAGAAGATCCTCTTCCAGGGGGCCTTCCCGAAAGCTGGACCAGGACAGGGTCAAGGATGCCCTTGCCCGGACCGGAGGAAATAAGGCCAAGGCTGCGAGGCTTCTGGGTGTGGGTCGTGCCACTCTCTACCGCTTTCTGTCCGAGTCCCCGGATGTATCATGAGACGGTTATGTCTCATAAATAAACATGAGACAGGTTGATTTCCCCTTAACAAACCTTGCTTTTAATGATATCCGGTAATACGATCCATTTTGACATATATAACTATCTAATATCTATGATGAATTTATTCTCTTATTCCTGTTTTTTAAAACATCCGCCGATATTATTGATCTTTATCCTTACCACACATTTTGTCTCTTTCCCTATGCTGATTTTGTCAAATAACACGAAATATCAACAAGTTACCTTACAATCTTCACATACAGATGACTGTCTCATCAGTGTCTCAAGTTGGGCATGCCAAGATCTTATCGTAAAAAAATGCAATTATTCTTTAACTTTCTGATATTAAAATAGATTTAAGCTGTTCCCCTGTTGATTAAAATTTTGGCACAGATCTTGATGATATTAGACGCCAAACGCTTGAAGAGTGATCTCTTGCGGAGGGGGACATAGGTATGAGGCCATGCGATGAAAGCATTAAGAGAACCCTTGATCTCGTAAAAAAAATGCTTGCTCTGGCAGACGAGGGCGATGCCAACAGGGAAGACACAAACTGCGGAGTGCTTTACAGTGTTTTGAGGGACTCTGCTTATAAGGTCAGGAAACTCGCGGAAGCGGAGATATATGCTCACAAGAAAAAAGGTTTGTGGAAAGAATAAGGAAAGGAGTTAAAGGAGATGGCAACTTTTCGGTGTAAAAAATGCGGTCACGAAAAAGAAAGCCGGCGTAAGCCTCAGAAGTGCCCCGAATGCGGCAGTAAAAAGGCATTTTAGAAAAAGGAGAAAAAATAGATATTCAGAAAAGGAGGAATACAATGAGCAATCTAAAGGGAAGCGAGACAGAGAAAAACCTATTAAAGGCATTTGCCGGGGAATCACAGGCACGTAACCGTTACACCTATTTTGCAAGCAAGGCCAGAAAGGATGGCTACAGGCAGATCTCTGCGATCTTTGAGGAGACCGCAAACCAGGAGAAGGAGCATGCCAAACGACTCTTCAAGTTCCTTGAAGGAGGGGAACTGGAGATCACAGCGGCATTTCCCGCGGGCGTGATAGGAGATACCATTGATAATCTCAAGGAGGCGGCTGCCGGCGAGAACTATGAGTACACAGAGATGTATCCGGACTTTGCCAAAACAGCAAATGAAGAGGGGTTCAATACAATCGCGGCAGTTTTCGAGGCTATCGCGATTGCGGAGAAGCAGCATGAAAAACGCTACAAGGATCTTGCCGCGAATATCGAGGCGGGTCGTGTCTTTAAGAGGGATACTGAGGTGACATGGCAGTGTAGAAACTGCGGCTACCTCCATTCAGGAAATGAGGCGCTCAACGAGTGTCCGGCATGTGCGCATCCACAGGAGTATTTCGAACTCCTGGGCGAGAACTACTAGAGACCAAAAATTGAGGATTCGAGGAGTCAAGGGGTCAAGGATTCGATAGATGTGTTGAGAAGAACTAAAATAATCAATTCAAAAAGAGGGGGGAATGAAAATGACAGAGAGATTAGAGATATATAAATGCGAAGTCTGCGGCAATATAGTTGAAGTAGTACATGCCGGCGCAGGAGAGCTTGTCTGCTGCGGTCAGCCCATGAAGCTTTTTAAAGAGAACACGGTAGATGCCGCCAAGGAGAAGCATGTGCCTGTGGTGGAAAAGACAGCAGACGGCTTCAAGGTCAAGGTGGGAAGCGTGGCCCATCCCATGGGTGATGATCACCTTATAGAGTGGATTGAGATTATTGCGGACGGCAAGGCCTATCGCCGGTTCCTCAAACCGGGAGATGCACCTGAAGCGACCTTTCAAATCGATGCTGATCAGGTTACTGCGCGTGAGTACTGCAACCTTCACGGACTCTGGAAAGGATAGATACATGATTAAAGCATGCTGGATCAGGAGCTTGGGCAACGGGTGTTCACACCACCTGCCGACGCAGCAGCAGGTTAAAAATAATAGGGAGGGAAAAAGGTAACCGATCAATGAGACACGAATCTTGAGATAGAGGAGATAAATTATGACGACAACACCACAACATTGTCCCGGCTTTGAAAGCAATAAGAACCTGAAATCATTCATCTGCAATTGCCCTGAATGCGGGAAGGAGAAAGAGATCTTCTCAGATGAATTTGACAGGGCTCATAAATGCGATGGATGCGGGAAAGAGATCGATTTTACCCAGTGCAGGCTAGACGCCGGAGTTTAGGGTAAAGAATCCACTCCCATCGAATATTCCCGCCAAATTTGGCGGGAGAAGGACGTGGCCTTTTTTCATCCATAGGGGTATTTCGATTCGTAATCAATACTCATGGAGGCGATGGCTGTCTCTTCAAGACGATATCTTTTTAGAATTCCACTTGACTCTGCAGTGGTCAAATATTTGGGTTTTATGCCTCTGAATCCTTTGGAATCTGCAATAGACTTGGTAAAGCCCAAATATTTGGCCACTTCCTCAAAAGGTAGTAGATATCGTCTTGAAGAGATAGTCATCGCCGGATAGATTGCCCTTTTCAGGCAGAGCCAATTTTCTCTGACCACGTTCTAAGACGTGGTTTTCAAGTTACAATAAAAAGGCTTAATACGAGTGTGTAGATTAGCGTGACGGGAGTTGGTCGAAAGAAAAACCTTCTGCTTCTAAGTACGATCCTGAGAGTATTTGTCTTGTAGTGAACTGCAAGTTTAAGCAAGGATGCAGATCATTGCAATGTGAGCGAGATTGGTATAATCTGAACAGGTCCCTTTTTAGAGGAAACGTTATGCTGGTATGACAACAGATAAAATAAGGAGGATAAATAATGGACAAATATGAATGCACGGTTTGCGGTTGGATATATGACCCTGAAGATGGTGACCCTGATAACGACATAGATCCCGGGGTACCGTTTGAGGATCTCCCTGATGACTATGTATGCCCCGTCTGTGGCGCATCAAAAGACCAGTTTGAGAAAGTAGAATAAGTGTGGGTAGATGAGCCGACATCCCATAGAAAACATGGATCTGGAGCTTCTAAAAGGCGCTGTTGAAAACACGAACGAAGCCTTTGTAACCATTGATAAAAACCACAAAGTCCTGTTCTTCAATAAGGCCGCTGAAAAGATTTTCGGCTACAGCCGGGATGAAGTGTTAGGCCATGACCTTGATGTGATCATGGCACCCGGCTGCAGCCGGGATCATCGGATAGCGGTTGAGCGCTATATAGAGACGAGAACTCCAACACGTATCGGCCACGCTACTGAGATCATGGCCACCAGGAAGAACGGGGAGAGGTTTCCCGCGGATATCTCCTTTTCCGTATCTGAGGTGAATGGAGAACTATTCTTTACGGGCATCATCAGAGATCTGACAGAAGCCAAGGCCCTGGAGGAGCAGATAAAGAGATCGGAGCGTCTCGCGGCTATCTGTCAGGTTGTACCTGAGATAACACATGAGATAAAAAACCCGCTCATGATGATCGGAGGATTCGCGCGTCAGTTGATCCGACAGGCCAAGGATGAAAAAAGTCGAAAAAAATTGAGTGTCATAGCTGATGAGGTACAGAGACTTGAAAGCCTTCTTCAAGATTTGAAGGAGTTTTATATGCCAAGGCGTCTGACCTATGAAGAGATGGATATTAATCTTTTGCTCAAGGAGGTCTATTCACTGGTAAAACATGATGCTGAAAAAAAAGATATTCGGATCGAGTTTAAAACAGGCAAAGAGCCCTTAATTATTAAAGGGGACAGGGACAGGTTAAAGCAGGTCTTCCTGAATCTTGAAAAAAACTCCATTGAGGCCATGGAGAATGGGGGCAATCTTTCTATTCGGGCGCAATTAAACAATGGTATGGCCGAAACTACTATAGCCGATGATGGATGTGGTATCTCTGAAGCGGACCAGAAAGAGATATTTACTCCCTTTTTTACTACAAAGAGTCATGGCACAGGCCTTGGCCTGAGTATCTCCAGGAGTATTATTGAAGAACACAAAGGGAGCACCTTCAATTTTGAAAGCAAAGAAGGAGAAGGTACAGTCTTTAAAATTACCATGCCCACTAGTTGAACTTAATAAGCCAATTCCGGTTTCTCTTGGAAAACCAGTTGTGAAGAGATGAAAGGAAAGAGATATGAGACCAATAGAGATCGCAAAGGGAATTTACGAGGTAGGGGCTATAGACTGGAACATAAGGGATTTTCACGGCTACTCCACCAAAGAGGGCACCACATATAATGCCTATCTCCTGGTGGATGAAAAGATCGCCCTTATCGATACGGTTAAACGGGAGTTCGCGGATGAGCTTATCGATAATATATCTCAGATCGTTGATCCCAAAAAGATCGATTATGTTATCAGCAACCATACGGAGATGGACCACTCAGGCGGTCTTGCAAGGGTGATGCACAGGATAGGGGAAGATAAGCCTCTATACTGCTCAAAGATGGGACATAAGAACCTCTTAAAACATTTCCCACGGAAGTGGAACTATCAGCCGGTAGCTAACGGCGGTGAACTGAGCCTGGGTAAGTGGACCCTCACCTTTTTAGAGACAAGGATGCTTCACTGGCCCGACAGCATGTTCTCCTATCTCAAGGAAGACAGGATACTCTTTTCCAGTGACGCGTTCGGCCAGCACTATGCAGGTCTTGAGAGGTTTGACGACCAGATCGGCGAAGAGATCATGTATCATGCCAAGAAATACTTTGCCAATATTCTCCTCCCCCACTCTCCCTTGATACTTAAACTGGTGGACAAGGTTACCGAGATGGGACTTAAACTCGATATGATCTGCCCGGATCACGGTATTATCTGGCGCGAGGACCCCTCCAAGATTATCAAAGCCTATGTGGAATGGGCGAGTCAGGAGCCCAAGAGAAAGGCCCTGGTCGTCTATGATACCATGTGGCATAGCACGGAAAAGATGAGCAATGCCATCGTTGACGCCCTTGGCGAAGAGGGGGTGGATGCAAAGCCCATGCACCTGAGGAACTGTCACCGAAGCGATATTATTACAGAGGTCCTGGATGCGGGAGCGATCATTGTAGGTTCTCCCACCCTTAATAACGGCCTCTTCCCTACTGTCGCCGATTTTCTTACTTACATGAAGGGGCTCAAACCCATAAACAAGATCGGCGCAGCCTTCGGCTCATACGGCTGGAGCGGTGAATCCGTCAAGCTGATCAACAGGGAGTTGGAGGAGATGAAGTTCGAGGTCGTGGACCCGGGCGTAAAAATACAGTATGTGCCTGATGAAACAGGGATAGAGGCGTGTTATGAGCTCGGGAAGAAAATCGCCAAGAAATTACCCAAGTAGATTAGTTGCGTTATATAAGAAGTCTGGAAGGCACCTGATAGCGTCTGAGAACCAAAGAAAGACCAAGTGCCCGGACTGCCTCTACTGCCAGACCTGCGGCAAGAACCGATGTCGCCTGTGCAGGGAAGACGAGCTGAAGGAGTACCGCTCTCAGCTGGGAACAAGTTTTACCTACGGACAGTATTCTGAGTGGAAGAGAGCAAAGCTGAGATGCCGACGGTCCCTGTAGTAGACATGAGTCAATGTAGTGAATGTGA
Organism: Deltaproteobacteria bacterium; assembly: GCA_019313825.1. GTDB lineage: Bacteria > Desulfobacterota > DSM-4660 > Desulfatiglandales > HGW-15 > JAFDAM01. The sequence continues at coordinate 36,160 of JAFDAM010000004.1, read as the reverse complement.
GTCATGCCTTGTCATCAGCCCCACCGTCTTTCGGAGAAACAATGAAACTGGTTTGATAGAGGTAGTGGAACTTCCAGAATACCCGGAAAGTGAAATCCTGGAGGCGATAAGTATTTGCCCGGCCGATTGTATAACCCGGGAGGAAGTTCCTTGAACAGGGAAGAGATGTGAGTACTAAAACGCTGCCAGGCAGGTCCATTAAGCGCAAGGCATATGAAATACTAAACTCCAAGGATGTTGAATCCGCAATAGAGGATTTATGCCGACTTCCCTTGCGCCAGGTGATCAATTCCCTCTTCCCACTCCTCTATGGCGGTGACTTGGAAATCAAGTGGAGGGCGGTTATGGCCATGGGGGCGGTTGTCGCGAGGCTCGCCCGTGAAGATATTGAATCAGCCCGTGTGATCATACGGCGGCTCATGTGGAACCTGAACGATGAGTCAGGCGGGATCGGGTGGGGTTCTCCCGAGGCCATGGGAGAGATACTGGCAAACAGCAATGCCCTGGCAGGGGAATACTCAAAGATACTCGTCTCCTATGCAAGGAAAGACGGAAACTATCAGGAAAATGAAATCATGCAGCGGGGAGTGCTCTGGGGGATCGGGCGACTGGCCCAGGTAAATCCTGAACTTATTAAGGGGTCTGTTCCATATATTACGCCCTATCTTGAATCGTCGGATGCCACGGTCAGAGGCCTTGCCGGCTGGATTATGGGCCTGCTTGGAACGGAGGATGCGAGTTCCAGACTGGAAACGTTAACAGGGGCCGAGGCCGAGATCCAGGTATTCATGGATGGCAGATTAGTTAATCTCCGGGTGAAGGATATGGCCGCGGAGGCGTTAAGACGCATTGGAAGGTAGGACATTGATGTCTCAAGGAAAGAATCTCAAGGAAGATCTGGATGCCCTGTACAGGGTTTATAATAACCCCGGATACATCCGGTACGACCCCATAAAATATGTATACAGATTTAAAGACAGGATAGAGAGGGAGCTTGCCGGTCTGATCGCGTCATCTCTCTCCTTTGGCCGGGTGTCGCAGATATTTAAGGCCATGGATTCCTTGCTGTGTATCATGGATGGCAAGCCCCTGAAATACGTTGCAAGGCTGAGAAAGAAGCCGGAAAGGGAATTGCTTTCCTTTAAGTACAGATTTGTTAAGGGGATTGATGCCTTTCATCTGCTTTTTTCCGCAAAGGAGATCATAGAAGAACATGGCTCATTGGGCGAATTTATTGAGCAGAGATATAAACAGAGACACCTCCTGGAAGTCATGGAAGAGTTCATGGAGCGATTTCAAAGGTCAAACTATCTGATCCCTTCTTCACTGAAGAAGTCCCCTTGTAAAAGGCTCTTCATGTTCTTCAGATGGATGGTGAGAGAGGACAATATAGATCTGGGCCTATGGAATTTTATAAGCCGTAATGAGCTTGTTATCCCCCTTGACACGCATATTTTCCAGGTTTCAAGGGCCCTGGGACTTACATCAAAAAGGAGTGCCTCATTGGGTGCCGCAACGGAGATAACGGACAATTTGAGAGAGTATTCTGAGGATGACCCAGTCAAGTACGATTGGGGTCTCTCTCATATAGGAATAATAAGGAACAATTTCAATCATGAGGAAGCTGTATCGATTCCCGAAATTTTTTCGGTTTCCGTTCAGGGAATATGAACTTTAAAAGCAGACAGGAGAGGTGATATCTATATGTTCGTCATTGGATTACAGGGTAGCCCGCGAGACAAAGGAAACACAAGCACTCTTCTCTCGGAGTTCCTGTCAGAGGCTGAAAGACTTGGAGCGCGTACGCAACGGCTTGATGTGGCGAAGATGAATATATCCCCTTGCCTGGAGTGTGGTGTATGCGATGATAAAGGTTACTGCCCCATAGATGATGATATGCAGCAGATCTATCCCCTGCTTCGCAGGGCTGAGATCATCATCATGGCAACCCCGATCTTCTTTTATGGCCCCACTGCGCAGTTAAAGGCGTGCATTGACAGGTCCCAGGCCCTGTGGGCCAGGAGATATACGCACAACCTTTCTGATCCAGGTCGAAAGTGGCGGCACGGCATTTTACTGGCACTCGGGGCGACCAAGGGAAAGAATCTATTTGAGGGCACAACCCTGACGGCAAAGTATTTTTTTGATGCTGTGGGAGCGAGTTTTGAAGGAAGTCTCGGATACAGGCGTCTTGAGGGTCCAGAGGATATACTGAAGCATCCTACGGCCATCTCCGACGTAAGGGAAAAGGCCGGGTCAATGGTGACTCCATATCTGAACAGAAAGAAGGAGCTCTTTATATGCGAAGAAAACGCCTGCCGCAGCCAGATGGCAAGCGCCTTTGCTCAGCAGTACGCGGGTGACAAGCTGGAAGTGGAAAGCGCGGGGAGCAGACCTGCTAAGGAGATTAATCCTATCATGGAAGAAGTAATGATGGAGAAGGGCATAGACATGGCCTTTCGAAAACCAAAATCCATTGATGAGGCAATTTCAACAGGAGATCCCGCTTTTATAGCATCCATGGGCTGCGGAGGTGAATGTCCCCATGTCCCGGGAGCTGTAAAGGAGGATTGGGACCTGCCTGACCCGGCAGGGAAGTCTATCGATTTTATGCGGCGAATCAGGGACCAGATAGAGGAGAAGGTCTTGAAGTTAATCAAGGAGGAGGATGATGGAAAAGGAGGTTAAGATTTATACTCTTAGTACCTGCAGTCACTGTAAGTCAGTAAAGAAGCTTCTGGATAAACACAACATAGAGTACGAATTCACTGACGTAGACCTGCTTAAAGGAGAAGAGAGGAAGGCCACACTTGAAGAAGTTAAGAAATTGAATCCGCGTTCCTCTTTTCCGACCATATCCATCGGAGACAAGGTAATAGTGGGTTATAAGGAAAATGAGATAAAGGAGGCCCTTGGACTATGAGTAAAGCGGAAGAATTATACGAGATGCTAAGGAAGGTCCATGAACCGAAAGGTTATTATTTCAATAAAAATAAAGAAATGGTCTTTGAACTTATAGAAGGGCTTCTCCTGAATAAAGAGCGTTACGGCTATATGTGCTGTCCGTGCAGGCTTGCATCGGACCGCAATATTGATGTGGACGTCATCTGTCCCTGCATATACCGGGAAGAAGATGTAAAGGAGTATGGCAGCTGCTATTGTAACCTATATGTCTCAAAGGAGTGGAATGAAGATAAAATTCCCCATGAGTATGTACCGGAGAGGAGACCGCCTGAAAAGATCATTTTTTAAGATATCGTCCCTACTGCAATACTAAATGTTTCCGTAACTATAGGACATAGGTCAAATACATTTTTACCTGAGTGCAGCAAGGTTTAAAACCCTTTAAAATGAAATCAAGGAGGATGACATGGCTGACCATAACCATTCGGAGCACATTCATGATCATGAACAAGAGCTGCAGGCACAGGCCGAACTGATAAGACTTTTTGAAGGGATTACCAATAAGATACCATTGATACTCCTGGCAAACCCCGGGAAAAACGATCTTTTCAGTCAGGCCGCAAGGAAGTTGATCCGTTCTGTAAGGGAGTTGACTGATAAGATTACATTTCTTGAGTTTGATCTGAATCATAAAAAGGCAAAGAAATGGAACGCCGAGTATTCTCCCACCCTGCTCTTTGATCCTGAGCGATACAGTATTCGATGGCTGGGTGCGCCCATGGGTGAAGAGGGACGGACCTTTGTCGAGGCCATTTCCATGCTGGGATATGGCAGGACCGATCTGAACGAGGAGTCGAAGAAGATATTACAGAAAATCGATTCCCGGCGCCATATCAAGGTATTCGTGAGCCCTACTTGTCCCTACTGCCCCCAGCAGGCGGTAAACGGGCTTAAGGCGGCCATTGAGAGACCCGATCTGATCTCCCTCGAAATCATCGATGTTCAGGCAAACCCGGAGCTGGCAGAGAGATATTCGGCCCAGAGCGTACCGCAGGTCTATGCCAATGAAAAACTTATCGCTGTAGGCGCCCAACAGGAAGAGCTTTTCATGCTCTCCCTGGAGAAGATGGAGCAGCAGACCGTATTTATCCCTGAGAGCGACGCCAGCGAGGTGGAGACGGACCTGGTTATAATCGGAGGTGGTCCTGCAGGGCTGACCGCCGGCATATATGCCGCGCGCAGCGGTCTCAGGGCGGTGGTCATTGAGAAGGACGCCCTTGGCGGGCAGGTGGCGAATACGCCCGTGGTCGAGAACTACCCGGGCCTCACACAGGTAGGCGGCAAGGCGCTGGTGGATCTTATGGTGAGTCATGCCCTGGAGTACGCAAAGATCTTTCCGGGTGAAGAGGTCATGGATATCAGTACGGACGATCCCATTGAAATCGTCACAACCCGAAGGCGCTTTTCCGCAAAGGCGGTTCTCCTTGCAACAGGCGCAAGACACAGAACCCTTGATGTCCTGGGGGAGACACGTCTTTCAGGGCACGGAGTAACCTATTGCAGCACATGTGATGGTCCGCTGTTTAAAGGGAAAAAGGTGATAATGGTCGGGGGCGGAGATAGCGCAGTTACAGAGGCATTACACTTGAATAATATCGGTGTGGAAGTAACTCTTGTCCACAGAAGAGATCAATTGAGGGCTCAGGAACACCTAATAAAAAGAATCATGGATAGCGGGATTTCTGTTGTTCTTAATACTGAAGTCAAGGAGATAAGAGGGAATAAACAGGTAGAGGAAGTTGAACTTTTAAATAATGTTACAAATAAGACATATACTTTAAATGTCGACGGAATATTTATAGCAGTAGGTTATATGCCTGCTGTTGAGCTTGCTAAAAAGATCGGTGTCGAAATTACGCCGGAGGGCTTCATCAAGCATGACTCTAGACACAGAACCAATATCCCGGGGATCTATTCCGCAGGCGACGTTGAAGGCGGCTTCAAGCAGATCGTTACGGCAGCAGGCCAAGGCTCTGAGGCTGCCCTGGCCATCTTTGAAGACCTGATGAACCCTTACTGGAAGAAGGAGGATTAACCATGCCGGATATGGATATTTGGAAGAATCAGCGATACGCCGGACCCGGTAATGAATTAACCCGCTATAAACAACGGGATATCAAGCAGAAGACATATTATCGCCTTAGTGGTGGAGAATTAAACCCTTGTCCGCCTCTGGCGGATTAATACTTTTTACACGTATAAGTTTAGAAGATTACGACGTTTGCAACCATTTGAGTGGGATGAAAGGAGGCAAAATGGATGAGCGAAAAGGAATCGTGACAATGAAAGGCAATCCATTGACTCTGATAGGCAAAGAGTTACAGGTAGGAGACCCTGCTCCAGACTTTGAAATCCTCGGTAATGACCTGTCTTCCGTCAAACTATCGTCTTTCAAGGGGAAGGTCACCGTTATCTCCTCTGTTCCTTCTCTGGACACTTCTGTGTGCGACATGGAAACACGCAGGTTCAATGAAGAGGCCGGTGAACTTGATGAGAATGTCCAAATACTAACCATAAGCATGGACTTGCCCTTTGCCCAAAAGCGATGGTGCGGAGCAGCCGGTGTGAACAGGGTGATTACCCTGTCTGATCACCGTGATGCATCTTTTGGCACTGCCTATGGTGTCTTGATTAAAGAGCTCCGGTTGCTGTCAAGAGCAGTGTTTGTTCTGGATCGTGAAGGTATGATCCGTTATATCCAGATCGTTAAGGAAATCTCGGATGAACCTGACTATGACGCTGTGTTGAAAGCCGTAAATAGACTGATATGATATTCATATTACTTCACTGTTTCAACGCTTGTTATGTTCAAGCCAGATCAGGATAAAAGAGAAGATCAAAGAGGAAGAATTAAAGGTCCTCCTATATGCGGCTTCCTAGGGCCTTGGGGGACGGAATAAGCAGATCCATGAAAAGATCACCTTAAAAAATGGAGGTTATGAAAATGGGAGAAAATCAGGAGAAATGGGTGTGTGCCCATTGCGGTTATACTGCTGACGGTAAGTTCAGTGCTGACATATGCCCTGAGTGCAATAAGACTTTCTGGAAATGCGGCAAATGTGGCTTCCTGGTCACGGCGATTTCGCCGCCGGACACATGTCCGTCTTGTAAAGAGAAATGCGAATTTTCTAACATTACATGCTACACCCCGGAGTGCGGCGGACCGGGTCATATAGATCCGCGTCTATAGTAATAAGATAAAACCCTATTCATGAGGGTAACAATGAATAACGAGAACATTATAGTTAGTGTTCATCCAAAAACAGCTGTTTTTGGATTCATGCTATCAGCTATCAGCATTCAGCCGTCAGCAAAAGGCATTTAATTTCAAGGTATTTGGCTGATCGCTGACCGCTGAGAGCTGAACGCTCCATCCAGATTTATTATTTCTGGATGGACACTAGTTAAGTGTGACGTAACTGCTCAGGTAGATAGGCTGTAGGTATTTAGGCTGTAGGAGAGAATCATGCGTGATCATACGAAGCTCAGAGCGTTTGAATTGGCTGACGAAGTGGTGCTTCTGATCTATCGAGCTCATAGAGAATTTTCTAAGGAGGATTAGATATGACTGACTATATTATTATAGGAAACGGCGTTGCGGGAACGACTGCTGCGGAAAATATCCGCAAAGGTGATAGGGAAGGCAAGATCATCATAGTGACAGACGAAGATCTCTTGTTCTACTACCGTCCGAGATTAAATGACTATTTATCGGGTGACGTTGATGAGCAGGGGATAATATTCAAAAGTGATCAATGGTACGGAGATCATGATATTGAAATCGGGCTCAAAACGCGAGTCATTGGAGCAGATCCCAATGAGAAGGTGGTAACAACAGAGGATGGGCGGAGTATCCGATATGACTCACTCCTTATTGCCACAGGCAGTCATTCGTTTATTCCCCCTATAAAGGGGTCTGAAAAAGGAGGAGTATTTTCCCTGCGCAATATACAAGACGCCCGAGATATCTCTGAAAAGGCCAGGGATATTGAAGGGGTAGTACTTATCGGTGGAGGGCTGCTTGGGCTTGAGGCTGGAAATGCCTTAAGAAAGCTGGGGAAGAAGGTCACAGTGGTGGAGTTCTTCCCAAGGCTTCTCCCGCGGCAGCTTGACGAGTACGGGGCAGAGAGGCTTCAATCCATCATGGAAGGTATGGGCTTCGCCTTCAGTTTGGGTGCCAGGACTGAGGAGATCACCGGAGACGATGGTGCCGATGGTGTTCTCCTTGACAGGGGTGAGAGGTTGCCCGCTGGGATGGTTGTAATCTCCGCAGGTGTACGACCCAACATGGAGCTTGCGGAACCCCTTGGCCTTGACAAGGATAAGGGTATTAAGGTGGATGAGAGGTTGCTGACGAATCAGCCTGGTATCTATGCGGCAGGTGATGTTGCTGAATTCCGCGGCATGCCCTATGGTATCTGGCCGGCTGCCATGGAGCAGGGCAAAATTGCCGGATCCAATATGGCCGGAGGAGACATGACCTACGAAGGGACTACTATGGCCAACAGTCTTAAAGTAGTAGGAGTTGACCTGGCATCAGCCGGAAATATCGATGCTGAAAATGAATTCGAGTCCAGGGTGGTCACGGGTGAAAATGTCTATAAAAAAATCGTCATTGAGAACGATCAGATCATAGGTTGTATCATGCTGGGAGATACAAAAGGCTTCAATAAAATCACAAAGATGATATCCGACAGACAGGATGTCTCGCGGATAAAGGATGAAATCCTGTCTGACTGAAAAGAGAGTAACAGTTTAGCCTTTTTAAAACATAACCGTATAGGAAGGTGCTCGGGGATCTCTTGGAAGGGACGAACTTGATTCAGTGATCCTTATTTGGCGTGCCTACAGAGCCCGTCGGGCGGCTATCCGACACAATAATGTGCCGGAAAGAGAATACCACACTACATATACGCCCAACCGCCCGACTGAGTGGCACCTTACTATCGCTCTACTCATAAAGCTTTTCGTCCCTGGAAAGAGATTGCTGAGCACCTTCAGTTTCAAAGAGCTAAAGGGTTACAAAAGAGAAAGTTTCTACTCAATAAAGGAGGGGATATTTATGAAATGCAACGTTGGGAAGACCGACAGGATCGTCAGAGTGCTTATTGGGCTTATTGTGATTGCAGTAGGCGCCTATTTCAAGAGCTGGTGGGGAGCGATTGGGCTGTTGCCAATCATTACAGCCGCCCTGGGCTGGTGTCCACCCTATGCGCTTTTTGGTATATCCACCTGTAAGACGAAGGATTAGTTATATCCTTTGCAATGACCAGGTAGCGGTAATTTTCCAAACAATGAACTACTCCGCGGCTAGCAACTATGTATCAAGCGGAAGACATCTTATCGCCCCAAGGGGCGGGGAATTAAACCTTTATCCGCCTCTGGCGGATTAAACCGGCAGAAAAAAATGGGGTATAGGTGGATTTTTAAATTATAATGTCTCATCCGCCTGCGCCGCAGTATTGGGGCATGCCCCCGGATGATTGGCTAATAAATTCAAAACTTTATTAAGAGGTGACCAATGGGAAAGAAAATATTAGTAGCAGTTGATGACTCTGAAAACGCCATGAGGGCTGTAAAGTTTATCGCGGAATCCTTTAAGCCCGAGCACAAAATCACTCTGTTTAGTGTACTTCTGGATACTCATGCCATATGCGATATGAACAGTCCCAGTCTCACGCCTTACTTTCTGGCTCAGAAAGACTCCTTCTGTTCATTGGAGGACCAAAAGAAGTCATTGATAAACGAGGCCCTTGAAAAGGCCAAGGGACTTCTCCTCCAGGCGGGATTTCAGGAAAAGGACATAGTTATCAAGGTGGAGACTCAAAAGAAAAGAGTGGATAGGGGTATCATCGATGAATCGAATTCGGGTTATGATACCATAGTGCTGGGGAGAAAAGGGCTGTCATGCATTAAGGAGTTTTTTCTTGGAAGTGTATCGCAGAAGGTGCTCCAGTCCGTAAAAGATGCTTCGGTTCTGTTAATTTATTAAGTGGCTTACTTTATCCCTAACTATGACTTGAAACCAATTGCTGAAACATGAAAGGAGATCCAAGATGGAAGGAAAAAGAATATCTTATTATTAATCGCATAAAAAAGGGTGGATTAAAAGTAAAACTGCCTCCAAGGCAACGACTCAGATGACTATTCCTGGGAATCTGCTCACTACGGCAATGGCCGTGATGCCCCACAAAGATATCGAGAGGGCAATGGAAGTGGCCTTGTCTATGGATATACCCTTCTGGCCCCAGCTTCCTCATTCCAGTTACTATGAAGACATGTATGTGCATGCATCTGAGCATTTTCCAGGAATATTGCCGGACAGGGAAAAACGCACCCTACGCTTCTCCATGGATAAATTTATCCGCCTTCCGTCCGCGACGAGTCCGCTTGCGCTTGCCCGCCATCGCAAACCCAGGCGAGGCCCGCGGGGAAGAGACGGGATGGCGGATTGAAAATCTGAAAATTACTGCTTAAAAAAGAAGGTGACTACTCAGGTAGATAGGCTGAAGATAAGGGGAAGACACGAGAGGAGGTTATGAGTGACCAGGCTGAGTCTATTTCGGAAAAACACAAGGAGCACAATTTTGCTTAAAAAGGGTTTTGAAGCCCGTGTCCTTTTCTAACGGGCCCTATCTTTCATAATACTCGAAAGCGTGTTACAAACAGGCGATTTAACTTTAGAAAAATGGAGGATTATCATGTTTTGTTTTCAATGTCAGGAGACAGCCAAAAATACAGGCTGTACGATCAAGGGAGTTTGTGGAAAACCGGAGGACCTCGCTAATCTTCACGACCTGTTGATTTACGTCTTGAAGGGTATCTCCATTTATGGCGAAAAGGCAAAAGAGCTCGGGATTGTGGATAAAAGAGCCGGCCTGTTTATTGCGCAGGGCCTTTTCTCAACCATCACGAACGTAAATTGGAAAAACGAATGGTTTGTCGATGAAATAAAGGATGGACTGAAAATCCGCGAAGAACTTAAAACCCGGTTTTTGGCTGCGTACAAGGAAAAAAACGGCGAGGAATTCTCAGGGGAACTACATGATTCGGCTGTCTGGTATTCGGATGATGAAGCAGAATTTCATGAGAAGGCAAAATCCGTGGGCTTTCTCGCGATAGAAGATGAAGATGTGCGCTCGCTCAGGGCGCTTCTGATAATAGGATTAAAGGGCGTCGCGGCCTATGCCGACCACGCGGCTATCCTTGGATTTGAAAAGGATGATATTTACGCCTTCCTGATGGAAGCTCTGGCGTCCACTACCAAGGATTTATCTGTGGATGAAATGGTCGCGATGGTCCTAAAAGCCGGTGAGGTAGCGTTTAACACAATGGCACTTCTTGATGAGGCCAACACTTCCGCCTACGGACATCCTGAAATTACGGAAGTAAATATCGGAGTTCGAAACAATCCCGGGATACTGATCAGTGGGCATGACCTCAAGGACATGGAGGAACTCCTGAAGCAAACAGAAGGGACTGGCGTTGATGTCTATACTCATAGTGAAATGCTTCCTGCTAATTACTATCCCGCATTCAAAAAATACGACCATTTTGTGGGGAACTACGGAAGCTCCTGGTGGCATCAAAACAAGGAATTTGAATCCTTTAACGGTCCAATCATATTGACTACCAATTGTCTTGTTCCTCTCAGGAAGGACAACACCTATCTGGACAGGCTTTTTACCACCGGAGTGGTAGGATATCCCGGCGCAAAGCATATCCCGGACAGGCCGGAGGATGGAGTAAAAGACTTTTCCGAAGCCATAGAACGGGCAAAGAAATGCGACCCGCCCGTTGAAATTGAGACCGGCAAGATTGTTGGTGGGTTTGCCCACAATCAGGTTCTTGCATTGGCAGATAAGGTCGTGGATGCAGTAAAATCTGGCGCCATCAAACGCTTTATTGTGATGGCGGGCTGCGATGGACGCCAAAAGTCGAGATCCTATTTTACCGAGGTTGCACGGCAGCTTCCTAAAGATACGATCATTTTGACCGCAGGCTGTGCAAAGTACCGTTACAATAAACTTGACCTGGGTGATATAGGCGGTATTCCGAGACTACTCGACGCAGGTCAGTGCAATGACTGCTATTCCCTTGCCGTTATCGCATTGAAGCTGAAAGAGGTCTTTGAACTCGATGACATTAATGATCTCCCGATCTCCTTTGATATTGGATGGTATGAACAGAAAGCTGTCGCGGTTCTTCTTGCTCTTCTTCACCTGGGAGTGAAGGGAATCAGGCTAGGGCCCACGCTTCCTGCATTTGTATCTCCCACAGTTCTCAATGTCCTTGTGAAAAATTTTGATATCAAGCCTATAGGTACGGTCGAGGAGGATATCGAGGCTATGATGACAGGGAAATAGTATAATAACCGTAACTGCTTAGCCTATCCACCTGAGTAGTCGCCTTGTTTTTAATATGGATAGACAAGTTAAAAAGGAGGAATTAAATGGAAACTGAAAATGTATGTTATACGCAGGAAGTAGCGTTGGAAAAGGCGATTGAGATGGAGACTAAGAGTTTTGAGGCATATAGAAACGCGTATTTCAGGATCAAGGAATCAAGAACCAGGGATCTTTTAAAGGATCTTGCCCTCGATGAACTGAAGCATAAATATATACTTGAAAAGGCCCTTTTTGAGGATGCCGTCATGTTGGATTCTTCGGGCAAGGATGAAGGTCCAAGTATGAACCTTTCAATAATGCTGAAGGAAAAGCCATTAAGTGAAAACTCCACGGACCAGGATGTCATGATCTTTGCAATTCACGAAGAGAAGCGAGCAATGGATTATTATGGGAAGATGGCCGAACAATGCACCGGGGCCCCAATGGCGGAGATGTTTAAAGAGCTATATAAGGACGAGGAGAATCATCTCGCACGCCTTGAAACTCTATATGAGAGTGTCTACATGCAGGAGATGTGAGGCCATCTCCAAGGAAACGACTCAGATGACTATTCCCGGGAATCTGCTCACTACGGCAATGGCCGTGATGCCCCACAAAGATATCGAGAGGGCAATGGAAGTGGCCTTGTCTATGGATATACCCTTCTGGCCCCAGCTTCCTAATTACAGTTACTATGAAGATATGTATGTGCAGGCATCAAGAGGTTTCTGGATCGCGGCGGTGTACTTGTATGGGGGATCGTTCCCACCAACTTTGAGCCCTTCATGGAGGAGAATATTGATTCCCTTGAGGCACGGCTCTTAGAGATATGGCAAATCCTCAGGGGGAAAGGGATTGATCTTGATCATATGCTATCAAAAAGCCTGCTGTCGCCGGCCACTGTTGCCTTATCAACCCGGATGGAGAAAAAACCGTTGAAGCGGCCTTTGAGTCTGTCGGGAAATTGTCGGAGAGGCTCAGGGGGAAATATGGCTTTTTATAAACAGGACCCCGATTTTCGCCGTTTTCCGTTAAAAATCATTTAAGTATGCTGAAATGAAAGGAGCAGACTGTATTATGGTTTATGATTTTAATGTGGATGAGATATTCGAGATAGCGGAACAGATTGAGAGAAATGGGACACGATTTTATCGTCAGAACGCGGAAAATGTCTCAAGTTCCCCAATTCAGCAACTGTTTCTTGATCTTGCGGCAATGGAAGAGGAGCATGAAAAACTATTCATCTCCATGAGAGCGGATCTGTCTGATCGGGAAAAAGAGCCAACGGTTTTCGACCCTGAAGGAGAATCGGTGCTGTATCTTCGTGCCCTGGCAGATCTCCGTGTTTTTGACGAAAAGGCAGGCGATAGTTTTGTCATTCCTGAGGGAATATCAAAGGAGGAAAAGGCGAGAAAGATATTAAGGGCGGCCATTGGTCTTGAGAAGGAAGCTATTGTTTTTTACCTGGGAATGAAGGAGTTTGTCCCTGAAAAGCTCGGCAAAGATAAAATCGAAAATATAATCAAGGAGGAAATGAAACATATAAGGTTTTTGAACGATAGTTTGCATTCATTAAAAAAGTAACTTGTAAGCACGCAGGAGAGTAGGCCGAAGGCTAAGGAAGGTAAGCCACTTGGAATCTAACGATGATATCTCCTGGTTATCAAAGAAGCCGAGTCGCTTTGACAGGCTGAACTCTTAGTGCAATTCCCGCAATTATCCGAACGCTGTGTCAAGAAGTCGCAGGCATATTGTTTCTGAGCGCCATCCTGTTGCTTCAATATCATATAAGGGAGAACGTGATATGAGAGACAGAGATCTGAATATCCTTATTGGCGGTGAAGCCGGTCAAGGTTTAGTAACGGTTGGGCAGATTCTTTCAAAAAGCCTTGTTCGAAAAGGTTATTCCATTGTCGTTACCCAGAGCTACCAGTCCCGTATCAGGGGCGGTCATAACAGCTTTGCCATCAGGGTGGGTGTTGATGAAGTTATTGCCCCTAGGAAATCGGTTGACCTCCTCGTCGCGCTTAACGGTGATACGGTAATTCAGCATCGTGATCATCTTTCGCCTGAAGGCCTTGTTATACTCGATGACTCCTTTGGATTAAGCGGTGATTCTTTTCTTAAAGTGCCTTTCAGTGAATTGTCTGAGAAGAGGTTTTCAAATACAGTTGCGATAGGTGTTGCGGGAGCCATTATCGGCTTGGATGAGAACTTGATGGCCGGGACACTGGATTACTATTTCGGCAAGAAAGGTGCCTCTCTTGTGGAAAAAAACAGGGATGCCCTCGTCAGGGCCGTCAAGTGGGCGACTGAAAACAGCATATCCGGCTTTATGCTGCCTGACTTTTCCAATCCTCCCCGACGCCTGATGATGAACGGCAACGAGGCCATTTCCCTCGGGGCCCTTACATCCGGTTTGAGGTTCTGTGCCTTTTATCCCATGACGCCTTCGACCTCCATTGTCCTCAACCTTGCAGGGCATGCAGAGAGAGCCGGTATAATTGTGGAACAGGCGGAGGATGAGATTGCGGCAATCAACATGGCCGTCGGAGCGTCCTTTGCCGGCGCTCCAAGCATGGTTGCGACATCAGGAGGCGGGTTCGCCCTGATGGTGGAGGGGGTCAGCCTTGCGGCCATGACCGAAACCCCTATCGTTATCGTTGTTGCCCAGCGACCCGGCCCGGCCACCGGACTGCCCACTCGGACCGAGCAGGCTGATCTCGAGTTTGTACTTCACTCCGGCCACGGAGAATTCCCCCGGGCCATATTCAGCCCTGGTACGATTGAGGAGTGCTTTCACCTAACGAGAAGGGCCTTTGAGTTGGCGGAGAGATATCAGGGCCCTGTATTCCTTTTAACCGACCAGTTTCTTGCCGATTCATACCGCGCTGTGACCCCTTTTGGAATTGATCAACTGTCATCAATAAGGGCCGGAGAACAGGCCTCAGAAACCTCAAATTATGCACGCTATGCCATTACGGAAAACGGAATATCACCGCGACTTCTCCCCGGCATGACCGAACATCTGGTGGTGGCGGACAGTGACGAGCATACGGAAGAAGGACACATTACTGAAGATCTTACCATGCGCAAGCGCATGGTGGAGAAAAGAAGGAGAAAGGAAAGGGGAATGAGAAGTGAGGTAGTACCTCCTGATCTGGTTGGCGAGGAGGATGCCGATCTTCTGCTGTTATCCTGGGGCTCTAGTAAAGGAGCAGTAACAGAGGCGGCATCCCTTATGAGGTCAGACGGTTTAAATGCTTCTACTCTGCATTTCTCCCAGATCTGGCCCCTCGTACCGGAGAATTTCATGGATATCTTAAGACAGGCAGAGAAAGTAATCTGCATAGAAAGTAACGCCACAGGTCAATTTGCAAGACTGATCAGGAGAGAGACAGGATTTAATATAGAAGAGAAGGTCCTCAGATATGACGGTTTGCCATTGACACCAGAGTATATCTTGCGTGAAATGAACAGATGAAGGGGAAACAGAGCGAGGGAATAAATGGTTACTATAGATGACTATGGGAAATATGAGACAGCATGGTGCCCTGGCTGTGGAAATTTTTCCATTTCAGAAGCAGTAAAAAAGGCCCTGGTGGAAAGGCAGCTGGCACCTCACCAGGTCCTGTTTGTTTCAGGCATAGGGCAGGCTGCAAAGGCACCCCATTATCTGAATACGAACCTGTTCAACGGCCTTCACGGCCGGTCACTTCCGGTTGCCACCGGTGTAAAACTGGCCAATCCGGGGCTTACTGTTCTTGTAGAGAGCGGAGACGGGTGTAATTACGGGGAAGGCGGAAACCATCTGTTAGCCGTCATACGCCGGAATGTTGACTTGACTCTTTTAGTGCACAACAACCAAGTGTACGGCCTTACCAAGGGACAGGCAAGCCCCACCTCTGCCGGAGGTTTCGTTACAAAGGCCCAGCCGCTTGGGGTGCCTTCTGAGCCCTTCAATCCCATTGCCGTGGCCGTGGCCATGCGGGCAGGTTTTGTGGCCCGCGCATTTTCCGGCAGGATAGAACATCTGTCCGAGATGATCCAGCAGGGGATAGCCCATCGAGGGTTTGCCCTGATTGATGTCTTGCAGCCCTGTGTTTCGTTCAACAAGGTCAATACCTTTGCCTGGTATGATAAGAGGTGTTACGCCCTGCCCCATGATTACGAACCCGATGATTGGGAATCGGCGATGAAGGTTGCTTGCGAGTGGGGAGATAAGATACCTATAGGTGTTATATATAGGAATAACCGTCCGTCCTTTGAATCACATTTCAATGTCTTAAAAGATGGCCCTCTTGTTTCAAGAAAGGTGGATAAGACCAGACTTAAAGACATAATGAAAGCATACGGATAGATGCCTCTTTAGGCATGCAAAAGGAGGTGAAGATCATGTCGAATGAAAGATCTCCCAAAAAAGAAGATCAAAACACAAAGAAAAAGAAAAATGATGAAGAGGAACTCCCCGTTTGCACTTCCGCACCAAGCGCAGAGCAGGCAAGGGCGCATGATGATGATGAACCTTGCGATGATGGCAGGAAAGGAGAGATAGACTGAGATCAATAGTGTGAGACCTTAATGGTCCATAGAGAATGCAATGAATGTATCAAGACACTTAAAGGATGTCTATATAAACCCGGACTTGAGAGAGTGTAATTTGTGCGTGATTTCATACTTCTCATTCATCCCATAATTCAGTTTATAGCTCTAATGTTGGTTTTGTATGTTTCCTGTCTGGGGTTACAGCGATTCCGATCCCTTCATCTGAAGCAGAGGGTACCATTTAAATGGAAGCGGGACTGGGAAAATTCTATTAAAGCGTGGCCGACACCGCGAAAGATTTGAAACTGTCTGAGCTGCTTTCAAGACTTGCGGGAGTAGAGGAGAAGCATAAGGAGCGGCTATTTGATCTGTCGCCCACCCTTGATCCTACTGTCACGGACAAGGAGGCGTTTGAGTCAGGCATTGTATCGGATGTAATGGAGGGGGGGCATTACTATCGAGGAGTTTATAGCCCATCGCGGTGACGCAATGAATTCGGCTCCGGGTGTCCTTGAAACCGCCATGGGGCTTGAAACCCAGGCCCTTGACCTTTATATGCGATATTCACAGAAAGCAACGGATGAAAAGAGCAAAGGCATTCTGCTTGAGATAGCAGAAGAAGAAAAGGCACATCTTGCAGCCCTTGGCCGTCTTATGGAGGAAAAGGCCTGATGATTAATATTACACCATTATGAAACCCGGGATGCGATCCTGATAGGTTTTGCTAAGCACTGAAATCCCTGACCCCCTTTAGGGGCCTTCCTAAAACCATCAGATCTACGGGTAGTAGCTGACTTAATTATGATGCGATAGATGTTTAATATGACAGAATCCATAATAAGGCTTTTGCTCTTCTGGGGCGGGATTATCTTTTTTCTTATCCTGGAGCTCCTGTTCCCTTACAGGGCAAGTTCCGTCTCCAGGGTGAAACGCTGGGTAAATAACCTGGCGCTTACTCTGTTCAACAGCTTTTTGCTGAACCTGGTCTTTTCCGCCGCCATTGTGAGCACCGCAACTTATGTCCAGGTACATGAGCTGGGGGTGCTGAATCTTGTGAAGATTCCTATGTGGCTCAATATCCTGTTAACAGTGGCCTTTATGGACTTCATGCTTTATGTCTGGCATCTTTTAAACCATGAGATACCTTTTCTGTGGCGATTCCACAGGATACACCACAGTGACCTGAACATAGATGTGTCCTCCGCCACCAGGTTCCACATCGGAGAGCTGGCTATCTCGTCGGTTATCAAAATCTCCATCATATTTTTTCTTGGCGCGAGTCCGGTGGGGGTGCTGATCTTTGAATGCGCTATCGTGTTTTGCGCACAGTTTCACCACGGCAGACTGAAGGTCCCAAAGTGGATAGAGACAATCTACTGGGTCCTCTTTGTCCCTCCATCCATGCACCGGATACACCATTCTGTTGTTATAAGGGAGAGGGATACCAATTACGGTACCATATTCTCCTTCTGGGACAGATTATTGGGCACACTCCTTAAAGACGTAGACCAGGACAGAATCCGAATAGGCGTGGGCGCATACCGGGACCCGGATAAGCTCCACTTTCATCAATTGCTTACCATGCCCTTTGCCAGGCCCATCAGGTGAGGAAGTCAGATATTGTCGTACAGCATATATAACATATCACCACGTCATACCTGAAATCGCCCATCTATTTCATTACGAAAAAGTCCAGAGCTTCCTGCCTTCTATCCGTGACGAGCAAATATCTAGGTCCGGAGGCTTTGATTTACCCCTGAAAGAGCGCACTAAATTGTTCCCGCTGTTTCGCTTGAGCTGTCAGCGTTCAGTCCCGCTAAAGCGGGATTTTAAAAAGCTAAAGGCTGACAGCTAATCGCTGAATGCTTGTTCATGCTCTAAATCCAGGGCGGAGCCAACTATCTCTGACATGGCCCTGTGGAACAGGTTTTATAAATATTATCAAAAAAATAATATGGTGTTGACTGAATGGAATAAATGGTTATTTTCATAGAGTCACACATTATAAGTGATAAATATTTCTGTCCTATGACTAACATTGAGGGCGTAATATATAAATTATCGGATGAAGTATGAAATTTGTTTAAGGGTGAACCATAATTAATGAATATGAGTCCTTGATCTTTATGGGATGGAGAAATCCTAATAGACAAGGAGGAATTGGAAATGGATAAAACAATAGGAATAGATCTAGGTACTACTAACTCATGCGTAGCGATCATGGAAGGGAATGAAGCCAAGGTTATTACAAATACTGAAGGCGGGCGGACAACCCCTTCGATCGTGGCGCTTTCTGATCGCGGCGAAAGGCTCACGGGTCAGATTGCCAAACGCCAGGCAGTTACAAATCCTGAAAACACGGTATTTGGTGTAAAGCGACTTATCGGTCGAAAATATAATTCCCCGGAAGTTCAGAACGACATCAAGATCTTGCCTTATAAAATTGAAAAGGCCGACAACGGTGATGTACGTATAAATCTCCGAGGGAAGCATCACAGCCCCGCCGAGATATCATCCTATATACTGGCCAGTATCAAAAAAGCGGCTGAGGAGTATCTTGGAGAAAAGGTGACAGATGCAGTAATAACGGTTCCCGCCTATTTTAATGACAGCCAGAGACAGGCCACCAAGGATGCGGGGAAAATCGCCGGGTTGAACGTATTGAGGATTATTAATGAGCCCACGGCTGCATCTCTTGCCTATGGTCTGGATAAGAAAACAGAAGAAAAAATAGCAGTATTCGACCTCGGAGGCGGTACGTTTGATATTTCAGTTCTTGAAATCGGTGACGGTGTCTTTGAAGTCAAGGCTAGCAATGGGGATACACACCTTGGTGGAGAGGATTTTGACCTGCGTCTAATCGATTACCTGGCTGACGAGTTTAAAAAGGATCAGGGTATTGATCTGCGTAATGATAAGATGGCCTTGCAGCGGCTGAAAGAGGCGGCTGAAAAAGCCAAGATGGAGCTGTCCTCTTCAATGGAAACCGACGTTAATCTGCCTTTTATCACCGCCGATGCAAGTGGTCCCAAGCACCTTAATGTTAAGGTGACAAGAGCAAAGCTTGAGGCCCTTATCGCCGACCTGCTGGAAAAGATCGAGGAGCCTTGCAGGGTTGCTCTGAAGGATGCCGGTCTTTCCGCCGGTGATATCAATGAGGTTATTCTTGTGGGAGGGATGACACGTATGCCCGCTGTTCAGGAGCGTGTGAAGAAAATTTTCGGTAAGGATCCCAACAAGGGTGTAAATCCTGATGAGGTCGTCGCGCTTGGCGCTGCAATCCAGGGCGCCATATTAAAGGGAGATGTGGATGATGTACTTCTTCTGGATGTAACCCCCCTATCACTGGGTATCGAAACCCTTGGGGGAGTTATGACCAAACTGGTCGAAAAGAATACGACCATCCCTACCCAGCAAAGCCAGATATTTTCGACTGCGGAAGATAATCAGCCGGCTGTTTCGGTACATGTGCTTCAGGGAGAGCGTGAAGTGGCGGCCGGAAACAAGACACTGGGTCGCTTTGAACTTGTCGGTATCCCACCTGCACCTCGTGGGGCGCCGCAGATCGAGGTTACCTTTGACATAGACGCAAATGGTATCGTTGAGGTATCTGCAAAGGATATGGCGACAGGTAAAGTTCAATCGATCCGGATTACATCATCTTCTGGTCTGTCCAAGGAAGAGATAGAAAGGCTTGTAAGGGATGCGGAGCTCCATGCCGACGATGATAGGAGAAAAAAGGAGCTTGTGGATGCCCGAAATGCAGCAGATGCATTAACCTACAACACTGAGAAAACCCTGGCAGAGCTGAATGGAAATGTGGACGGAGATGCCAAGGCCGAAGTAGAGGAAAAGATGAACTCCCTTAAACAGGCGCTGAAAACAGATGACACATCTGAAATCAGGCATCTGACCGAGGACCTGACCCAGGCATCACACAGACTGTCAGCAGCCATGTATCAGCAGGCGTCTGCATCCTGCGGACAGCAGGGAGGGTGCGGCGCAGAAGACGGTTGGGGACAACCGGCTTCAGGACCGGATGATGTGGTTGACGCTGAGTATCGGGAAGTCGCATAACAGATTGTGTCTAATCTAATCAGGGGCGGTGATTAATAAATATCACCGCCCTGCTTTTTGTAAAGCTCTTAAAGATTAACCTTCCATCAGATGAGTCAGCAGGACCTTGACTCCAATACCGATAAGAATAAGACCCGCCACTATTTCAATCTTTTTCTCAAAGAAATGCTTACCCATATCTCCCAACCAGACCCCTATAAATGACATTACAAAGGTAATAAGGCCGATTATCAGTACCGGTGTTATTATAGAGATGCCTAGAATGGCAAAGCTTATTCCCACTGCGAAGGCATCCAGGCTTGTGGCGATCGACAGCAGGAAGAGGACATGTATATCCAATGGATCTTTTTTCCCGATCGGGTCAATCTGAAAGGATTCATAGATCATCTTGCACCCGATAAAAGCAAGAAGGCCGAAAATGATCCAGTGATCAAATCCTGCGACCAGATCCTTGATATTGATGCCGCCTAACCATCCAATAATTGGCATTAGGGCCTGAAACAGGCCGAACCAGGAAGCAATGGTAAGGGCGTGCCTGATTCGGAGGCGTTTAATAGCGATCCCGCTCGCGATGGATACTGCAAAGGCATCCATTGCAAGGGCGATTGATATGAGAATGATTGTCAGCATTTTCATTAGATACTCCCAATAAGAGAAACCGTGTTCAGAAAGACAATTCAGTAAAGAATCCACGTCCATCGAAGATCCCGTCTAATCTGGCGGGGAAGGATGTGGCATTTGTCTATCAAAGAAGGCAATGACTATCTTTTCAAGGCGATATCTAAATATAAAGGGCGCCTCGATAAACCGGGATCTTCGACAGGCGTAAGGCATAAGGTATACGGCAAAAGACAGGAACAGCTCCTTCCTTCAGCCTTCGGCCTTAAGCCTTATTAATCGTCATTGCCGGATTAGACTGCCCTTTCAGGTAGAGCCAATTATCTCTGACTTCCCGCCAGAGGCGGGAAGCTTCGACACGTCCAAAGGACGTGGCTTTAAAAGTTGAACAATAAATATTAGGCTATAGTCAGATTCTACATGAACAGCAGAAGGCTCGAGGCCATTACTCCCATCCCGAAAATAACACCCAGAATGGCAATATGTCCTGTTCCGAATTCGCGGGCCGCGGGTAACAGCTCATCCAGAGATACATAGACCATAATCCCGCCTACGGATGCGAAGAGAACTCCGAAGGTATTATCCGAAAAGAGCGACCTTAACAGCGTGTAGCCTATGAGTGCGCCAAGCGGTTCAGATAAACCCGACAGAAACGATAGCCAGAATGCTTTTATCCTGCTTCCAGTGGCAAAAAAGATCGGGACAGAGACGGATATACCCTCCGGAATATTGTGGATCGCAATTGCAATCGCTATTGAAATACCGAGGGATGGGTCCTTCAATGTACTTATAAAGGTGGCAAGGCCTTCAGGAAAGTTATGAATGGCTATCGCCATAGCAGTGAATATGCCCATTTTTAAAAGTTTCTTCTCGGAAGGTATATCACCCCGGGTTTCCTCTACGGAGCGAGCCTCATGAGGATTTTCATGGGAGGGCACAAGGAGGTCAATGATCATAATGAGCACCATGCCGCCGAAAAAGGAGAGAATGGCAAACCACGCTCCTTTTATTTCGCCATGGGCCATCACAAGGCTGTCACGGGCCTTAACAAGGATCTCCACAAAAGATACATAAATCATGACACCGGCGGAGAAGCCGAGCACAAATGAAATAAAATATTTATTTGTTCTTTTGGAAAAGAGCGCAATTGTGCTCCCGATGCCGGTCGACAGACCCGCAAGCGCGGTAAGACTGAAAGCTAAAAAAAGGTTTTTATCCATGGGTATTAAACTTTAGGTATGGTGACTTAAAAAGAGGTACACCTTCAATCCGCCAAAGGCGGACACGTCAGACTAGGGAGAACTGTTGTTCCTATATTCGACATTGCAAATCGTGAATTTGTTCAAGCAGCGTAGTAAAAGAGGACAGGCATGTCAAGCGAAGCGGTCTCCAAATCATGACCATAATCTTCAGGATCATAACTGATCTTGTTGTAAAGTAAAAAGGCGGAAGAATTACTTTCTGCATGCTTGGGTGTCTCATGAGACAGTTATGTTTCATGAAGATTTTGAGACAGTTGAGGTCTCATATTAGTCCTCTAATCATATTATATCTCAACTTGATTTTACTTCTTAAATTAGGTTGTTAGCATATTAAGGAGCATCTCAGGTTCGCCGGTCGTTAAGATCTTAATATAATTATCGTTCCTGCTTTATTCTCTCATCAGGGTACGCTTGATAAAAGCCTTTCATTTCCCCATAACCCTGGACAAACCATGCGTTGTGTCGTTGATATACGGGTAAACAGGAGTGTATCAATTGTGTCTCAAATTACTTTTATAAGATTATGTCCCTCGAAAACACTCATTGATATAAGTGTCTATGATAACAAGGGATATCTAACAAGAACAATTGGTCTCCATGTTGGCACAGATCTTGATGGTATAGGATACCAGGCGCGCGGAGGGGAGAGCTTTTCAGTGTGGGTCTCCCAGTGAACCTCCCCGCCTACAAGGCGGGGCATCTTTTAATAATATTATAGTTCGATGGCCCTCGGCATTCTCTTTTCATCCCGTTTTAAGCGGGACAGTCTCGTCTGGCACCATGCCGACCCATAGCACATAAACGAGTTCGCCTGTCGAAAAGAGAATGCCAAGGGCCATTCATCCCTGTGCATAGCACGGGGTATTCTGGCAAAGTTGCATAAAGAATAGGGATTAATCATGAGTTCAGAACTGAATATTCGATATAGCGACTCAAGAAGGTTCTTCCTTGGGATATTGGCTGCTTTTACCTTTTTATTGAGTTGTCCCGCCTCTGTATGGGCCTTCTTTATTGATAAGTTCCCTGTAAGAACCGTTGAAAAAGCAGATTTTAGGTTTAATCCTAAGAAAGGTCTTATTGAATGGCAAGGAGGAGAAAGCGAATTATTTATACTGACAATAGACGGACTTGTAAAAGAACCGGTGACACTCACCTATGATGATCTGAAGGCACTGCCCCAGGTTGAGCAGATAGCAGATTTTCATTGTGTGGAAGGCTGGTCAGTAAAGGATACAAGGTGGGGAGGTTTTCGATTTGGCGATATCATGAAGAAGGTCGAATCCGCGTCTGAAGCACGGTACGCGATCTTCCATTCTCTCGGGGAAACAGAGTCAAGGCCTCGTGGCCAGGATCACTATATCGAGTCATTCCCCATTTCGGAACTGCTTGATCCCGAAAGAGAGATCCTGCTCGTATTGGATATGAACGGAAAAACCCTTCCCCATGACCACGGCGCCCCTCTCAGGCTGATAGCACCCTATGATCTTGGATATAAGAATATTAAATTCATAAACAGAATAGAGCTTTCCTATGAGGAGAAACCGGGATGGTGGACCCTTGCAAATCCCATATACACCATAAAGGCGAGGGTACCCGGCGAGAGACTTCGTAAGAAGTGATCTCTGTTTTTACCGGCCCTTAAGCCTAATGATTATGACTGGTCCCTTAATGGAGGATAGAATAATGGGGAGATAGATCATGTCAGACTATGATTACGATATTGGAATTCTCGGTGGAGGTGCTGCCGGCCTGACCATTGCCTCAGGTGCAGCTCAATTGGGGGCCAAGACACTCCTTGTGGAGAAGGAGAGGGAGCTTGGCGGCGATTGCCTGCACTATGGATGTGTCCCCAGCAAGACACTAATCAAGACCGCTCATGTCTATCACCTAATGAAGAATGCCGGGATCTTCGGCCTTCCCCAGACCGAGATTCCACCTGTGGACTACAGGGAGGTGGTTGAGAGGATCAGGTCGGTAATCAGCATCATCCAGAAGCACGATTCCGAAGAGAGATTCTGCGGCCTTGGCGTAAAAGTTGAGTTCGGTGATCCCACATTCACGGATGAGCATAGCATCAAGCTAAACGGAAACAGTTACACCGCTAAAAATTGGGTTATCGCCACAGGCTCTTCCCCGGCGATCCCACCCATAGAGGGGATAGACAAGACACCATATATAACCAACAAGGAGATCTTTTATCTTGAATGCCTCCCCAGCTCCCTTATCGTGTTAGGCGCGGGTCCCATTGCCATTGAGATGGCACAGGCGTTCTGCCGTCTGGGCTCAAAGGTCACGGTAGTTCAGCGAAGCGGCCAGATCCTGAGCAAAGAGGACCGGGAGATGGCCGATGATCTTATGAGAGTCCTTGAAACCGAAGGTGTAACCTTCCATCTCTATACCTCTGTCCAGAGCGTGAGGGATACCGGTAACGCAAAGGAAGTGGTTGTCAAGATAAGAGATGGCGCCATAAAAACCATGAAGGCTGAGCAGACCCTGGTTGCTATGGGAAGAAGCCCCAATCTTGAAGGCCTGGGCCTTGCGGATATCGGGGTTGAGTTCAGTAGAAAAGGGATTAGTGTGGATAACCGATTAAGGACCACTCAGAAGCATATTTACGCCGCGGGAGACGTCACCGGCGCGTATCAGTTCACGCACGCCGCAGGATATGAGGGGGGCATCGTAATAAGTAATGCCATCTTTCATCTTCCCAGAAAGGTGGACTACACCTTTCTTCCCTGGTGTACCTATACCGATCCGGAGCTTGCAAGCATCGGCATGAACGAGAAGAGGGCCAAAGATGAAAACATAAGGTACTCGGTCTGGACCGAGGAGTTCAAGGACAACGACAGAAGCCTTGCAGAAGGAGAGAAGATCGGAAAGATCAAGATGATCCTTGATGAGAAGGGGAAGCCCCTTGGAGTGCAGATTCTGGGTCCCCGGGCCGGGGAGCTCCTGGGTGAATGGGTAGCCGTCCTGAACGGCAAGGTTAAGCTTTCGACTCTTGCCTCTGCTGTCCATCCCTACCCCACGCTGGGCGAGATAAACAAGCGGCTCGCCGGCACATTCTTCTCACCAAAAATATTTTCAGATCGTGTCAAGAAGGGTCTTAAATTCTTTTTCCACCTGAAAGGAAGGGCATGTTACAACAGGGAGGTTCTATGATGCAGATAGGAATGATTGGCCTTGGACGCATGGGCATGAATATGGCAAAGCGCCTATTAAGGGGCGGCCATAGCGTGGTGGCATACAACAGGGCATCATCGAAGACAGATCAGGTTGTATTCGATGGAGCCATAGGTGCATACTCCCTTGATGAGCTGTTTAATAAGCTCTCTACCCCACGGATAGTCTGGATAATGCTCCCCGCGGGTCCGGTTGTGGATGAACATATCGAGCAGATCAGAGAGAAGTTGTTGCCGGGTGATATCGTTATTGATGGTGGTAACACATATTATGAAGACGATATTCGAAGGGCGAAACTCCTCCGTAAGAGCGAAATTAATTATATGGATGTGGGTGTAAGCGGAGGTGTCTGGGGACTTGAGGAGGGCTATTGCCTCATGGCCGGAGGAGACAAGGAGATATTCCAATATCTGGAGCCCATATT
Organism: Deltaproteobacteria bacterium; assembly: GCA_019313825.1. Lineage (GTDB taxonomy): Bacteria > Desulfobacterota > DSM-4660 > Desulfatiglandales > HGW-15 > JAFDAM01. Next base: position 10,700 of record JAFDAM010000004.1, on the reverse strand, counting down.
TAAAACCCTTGCTCCGGAAGAAGGTTATCTCTATTGCGGACCCATAGGTGCGGGACACTTCGTGAAGATGGTCCATAATGGAATTGAATATGGCATGATGCAGGCTTATGGCGAGGGCTTTGATATCCTGGAGGCATCACCCTATGCCAAATCACTCAATTTTGCTGAACTATCCCATCTGTGGAACCAGGGAAGTGTGGTTCGTTCATGGCTCCTGGAGCTTGCGGAGGCCGCCTTTGGGAAGGATGAGAAGCTGTCGGGCATCAAGGGCTATATAGAGGATTCTGGAGAGGGGAGATGGACGGTGCAGCAGGCCATCAACAGTGGTGTGGCCGCCCCGGTGATAGCCATTTCCTTGATGCGAAGGTTTCGCTCCCAGGAGCAGGAATCTTTTTCCGATAGGGTCGTGGCCGCGTTGCGCCGAGAGTTTGGCGGGCACAGGGTAGTAAAGGATGATTAGAGACAGAGAATGGATGACCTGACTGAAAACCAGGGGGAAAAAGCAACTATGATCGTTGAGGAAAGCGGTCTTGATATGGATATCGCTCCCGAAAGCTGCCTGTTGGAGGGGATGGCCGATCCTTGCACCATCGTTATCCTGGGAGCGTCCGGTGATCTTACGGTAAGAAAGGTTATTCCTGCCCTCTATATGTTATTTAAAAATAAAGGCCTTTCAAAAGACTTTCTTGTAGTGGGCTGCGCTCGCACAGAACTGGGCGATGACGGCTTCAGAGATAAGATGAGAGCAGCCATAAACGAAGATGAAAGCGTTGATAATTCAAGTTGGCAGGAGTTCGCATCGCACCTTTATTATCGATCGATCATATATGATGATCTCTCCACATTTAAAGACCTGAAAATATCCCTTGATGAACTCGACAAGACGTATAAGACAGGGGGAAACAGGATCTTCTATCTTGCCATTCCTCCTACCCTTTACAGTTCAACGGCACAGATGCTGGGTAAGGTCGGTCTTTCAAAGGAGAAGGAAGGGGTATGGAGCAGGATCGTTGTGGAAAAACCCTTTGGCCGTGACCTTGATACCGCGGTGGAGCTTGACCGCACCATCCATGAATACTTTAAGGAGCACCAGATATTTCGGATAGATCACTACCTCGCAAAGGAGACGGTACAGAATATATTAATGTTCCGTTTTTCCAACGCCATCTTTGAGCCGGTATGGAACAGGAGGTATATCGACCATGTGAGCATCACTACGGCTGAATCACTTGGAGTGGAGCATCGCGCCGGGTACTACGAGCAGGCCGGTGTGCTCAGGGATATGTTCCAGAATCATATGATGCAGATCCTTGCCCTGACGGCCATGGAACCTCCTTCACTCTTTGAGGCGGACAGGGTGCGTGACGAGAAGGTCAAGGTCTATCGGTCACTTAGGCCCTTCCCTGTTGACAGATTGCAGGATTATCTTGTCCTTGGCCAATATGGAGCCGGTGCCATAGACGGCAAGAGGGTGCCTGCCTATAGGGATGAACCCGGGGTAAGCCCTGATTCCCTTATCCCTACCTTTGCCATGCTGAAGGTGTATCTTGATAACTGGCGCTGGCAGGGAGTTCCTTTCTATCTTACATCAGGAAAGAGGCTTAAGAGAAAGTTAACGGAGATCGCCATACAGTTTAAAGAGGTCCCCCATTCCATGTTCAGGCAGACACTGGGGGAGCACATATCTGCAAATCGTTTGATCCTCGGTATATATCCGGATGAAAGGATAACGCTTACCTTTCAGACAAAGAATCCGGGTGCGAAAGTCTGTCTGAGATCGGTGACAATGGATTTTCATTATGACCAGAGCTATGAAGGCCCTGAGTTTGATGCCTACGAGAAGGTGCTGCTTGACTGCATGCTGGGGGATCATATGCTGTTTTGGCGGCAGGACGGCGTTGAGCTTTGCTGGTCATTCTTGACGCCTATTCTACAGGAATGCGAGACATGTGGTGAACGACGGGAGATGCTTATGCCATACGAGGCAGGAAGCGAGGGACCGCATGCCGTGAAAAAGCTGATGGCTGATAGCTGGTAGCTGTTAACCAGTGTATTTAACCAAGATGTCACAATTATTCTAATGGGCACCCATAACGGATGTTAATTGATACTGTTAATAAGGGGGAATCGATAAATGGAGACATATTACAAGCCTGAAGACCTTCCGAAATTTGAAGAGATTGGTAAAGAGGCCCAGGAACTGGCCACAAAATTTTTTGATTATTACGGTGCTGTGTTCTCTGAGGGTGAGCTTACGGAGAGAGAGAAATCACTCATTGCCCTGGCAGTTGCCCATACAATCCAGTGTCCATACTGTATCGATGCATTTACCCGGTCGTGCCTCGAGAAAGGCTCCAATGTGGCAGAAATGACCGAGGCGGTCCACGTGGTAACAGCCATCAGGGGAGGGGCATCCCTTGTGCATGGAATCCAGATGCGCAATATCGCGGAAAAGTTGTCAATGTAGATTTGCCAGTTGTTGGTTGTCAGTGGTCATTAGCGATATGGCGTTCGTATTGTTAAAAAATTTTATAGGCCAATCAAAATCTAAAGCGATAACAATGGTGAAGATATGAGTCCTGAAGCAATAATACAAGACTCTAATAGTAATTCAGAGGAAAGATCCTCCGATATAGAGCCCTTCAAGCTCACACTATACAGACACGGCCTTAGACTGGAGAGGGAGAAGACCTCAACCTTGCAGGTCAATGTGGGTCTCCTGTGCAACCAGAGATGCAAACACTGCCACCTGAGCGCGGGCCCCACACGCAGGGAGAACATGGATCAGGAGACCGCGGAACAGGTGATCTCCTATGCTGAAAGATGCAGCTTTGGGGTGGTTGATATTACCGGCGGCGCGCCTGAACTGAATCCGTATCTCCCCTATCTTGTGGAAAAGTTATCATCCCTTACAGCAAAGGTAATGGTTAGATCCAACCTGACCGCCTTGAATGACGGGGCAAGAGACCACTTGATAGAGCTGTTTAGAGAACATGGAGTTGTGGTTGTGGCTTCATTTCCGTCTTTTAATGAAGCTCAATTGGATTCACAGAGGGGAGAGGGTGTTTTTAATGATAGTATTACAGCGTTAAAAAGACTCAATACCCTTGGATATGGAAGAGATGGTTCAGAACTTGAGCTTGACCTGATCTCAAATCCCACAGGCGCCTTCCTCCCACCGTCCCAGTCCCAGACCGAAAAGCGTTTCCGTCAGGTCCTGCGAGAGCGATTGGGGGTAGAGTTTACGAACCTTTTCAGTTTCGCTAATGTGCCGTTGGGACGGTTCCGTACGTGGCTCAAACAGACAGGCAATCTTGACTCATACATGCAAAGACTTACTTCTAAGTTTAACCCATGTGCTATGGAAGGGGTTATGTGTCGCAGCCTTGTCTCTGTCTCATGGGACGGTTATCTCTATGACTGCGATTTCAATCTGGCAAGGGGGCTTGGTATGGGAGGTAAGAGAATCCATATCTCAGATATGGCCGGGCCGCCGGAACCGGGAACTACTATTGCTGTTGCGGACCACTGCTATACATGTACTGCCGGTGCCGGCTTTACATGAGGCGGTGCCATTGAGACCTGAGTTCATGTCTTTTTATTGATGTACCAAGCTTTGCTTTGTGAGCGAGCAAGTATGATAATAGTAGTTTTTACGCAGACATGCACCGATAGCCACAGACTTTTTGGCTGCTTCCGATAAAAACGGAACCGGACAAAATATCAATCCCGATAGAACTTAAATGAATCGGGTTAAATCTCAATGAGAAAAGGGTTCTACCCTCAGGGCATGACTATTAATGGTTCCGCAAGTCGCGGAACCATTAGTCCGCGTCCGGCTGCGTCCGTCTGTGGTTAATAAAATATATTTTTTAGAATCCTTGACATGAGAAATAGTTAATCTAAAAGCCTTTAAAAGCTGGGAGATAACTAAGGAGAAACAATGTGGAAGAGGCCGTGGAAGCAACTGCCGGTAGCCGCAAGAATGCATTGATAAAGGCCCTTGCCTTTTTGGCATTTATCGTGGCTGCAATCCTGTTGGTACGTTTTACTCCCATAAAGGACTATCTGACCATAGAGAAGCTGGGGACCTTTCTTGACAGCGCGGGTATATGGGCTTCACTCATATTTATGATTGTATATGCTGTGGGAGTATGCCTTTTTATTCCAGGCACCCTTCTTACAGGTCTTGGGGCTGCTATCTTCGGTGCCTATTGGGGTTTCGTGTATGTATGGGTGGGGGCCATGCTCGGCGCCAGCGCCGCGTTCTTTATTGGCCGCACCCTGGGAAGGGAGTTTGCCTCCTCTCTTACAGGCGATAAACTGAAAAAGTATGACGATGCCATAGAGAGAAACGGGTTCGCAACGACCCTCTATCTTCGTCTCGTATACTTCCCTTTCACGCCCATGAACTTTGGCATGGGTCTGACCAAGGTGCGTTTCCGGGACTATTTTACAGGCACAGCCCTGGGTATAGTAGTTGGAACCTTTCTTTTTACCTTCTTTATCGGGACTTTAAAAGAGGTCTGGGTATCCGGTGACTGGGGTCGCTTAATCTCATTAAAGGTCTTTCTCTCACTGGCACTCTTTATATTATCTTTTTTTATACCTAAGATTCTCAAAAGGATAAAACCTGAGTAACTGCTCAGGTAGATAGGATATAATGTATTTAGAAGGGATATACAAATAGTCAGTAATGTCCGGTTAGGATTTTGCATTAATGACATTTGTATTTTAAAGATGGCCGGTGGGGGTCTCTTTTCAATGGCGAACGGGTTAGAAGCAAAACTTTTATAAAAGGTGCCTGCCAGGCGGACGGAATGCTTCTCCGTTATTCAGCCTCGTTCGAATCGGATAATATCCGAGGAAGCCCCCCGTCCGCCTCCTCCGGCTTCATGCGGATGCACTGCACATAATGCAGTTCGACCATGAAAAGAGACCCCCACCGGTCATTAACTTCCATATGACAGCATTGTAAAATCCTAACCGGACATTACTGACAAATAGTACAAATTTATAGAATCGTCTTGAAAGGAGGATAAAATGGATACAAGATTATTGAGGAATTGGAAGGTCTCCGGCCTGATCTTGATCCTGTTTCTTTTCGCTGCGCAAGCTTATTCCAACTCATGGGCACTTACCGAGGATGAGAAGAACAGCATCTCTGTCTATAAGAAAGCGGGCGCGGGCGTCGTAAACATCACTACCATTGTCCTTGAACGCAATTTCTACCAGGGGGTTGTACCTCGCGAGGGCGCCGGTTCAGGGGCCATAATTGACCCCAAGGGATATATACTTACAAACAACCATGTTATCAAAAATGCACAGCGCATCGAGGTGACCCTTTCTGATGGGAGCAAGTGGAGGGGACAACTGGTGGGAACCGACCCTTACAACGATCTGGCCATCGTAAAGATAGATACCCCTCCTGAAAAGCTCCATGTGCTGCCTTTGGGAAGTTCAAAGGACCTGGAAGTGGGGCAAAAAGTGATAGCCATTGGAAATCCCTTTGGGCTTCAGCAGACACTTACTACCGGTATCATCTCCTCCCTGGGGCGCTCCATCCGGTCAGAAGGCGGCATATTAATGGAAGATCTCATCCAGACCGATGCGGCAATAAATCCCGGGAACTCCGGAGGCCCGATGCTGGATAGTGACGGAAAGATTATCGGGATCAATACGGCAATTTTCTCTCCTTCAGGCGGGAACATAGGGATCGGATTCGCAGTTCCGGTGGATACGGTCAAGCGGATTATCCCTGACCTCATAGAGAAAGGGTATGTCTCCCATCCCTGGCTTGGAGTGACCCTCTTCCCCATTGTTCCCGGGCTTGCCAAGGAGTTGGATCTCAAGGTAGAGCGTGGCGCAATGATAATGGAGGTCCTCAGTGGTGGACCCGCGGACAAGGCGGGATTGAAGGGCGGCACAAAGATGTTAAATGTGGGTAACGCGTTGCTTCCCATCGGCGGTGACATAGTGGTTGCCTTTGAAGGGACACCTGTCAACTCTTCTGATGATTTTGTCAGGATGGTATCCAAGAAGCGGCCAGGGGAGAGGGTTGTATTAAAGATCCTGCGTGATGATCGATTTAAGGAAGTTGAAGTAGACCTGGGGGAACGTCCAAGACAACAATAGTAGACCTGAGATACAGTCTCTATTTAAGGCTTAATGTAACATCTGAAATATTGCCAACCGGAACTGGTTCAAGGCTTTGACTGAGGGTCCCCGGGATTGCTGCCGGCTTTGAATTCCTGGTCGTTAATAAAGCCGTCGCCGTCAGAATCCAGTTTCCAAGATCTTCGGTATATTTTTCGTCTGCCGCAATACCGATCCGTTCGTAGTCTTTTCCGAAGGGATTCCGGTTCTTCTTGCTTTTCGATTTAACGTGGCATGTGTTGCAACTAAAATTTGATCCTTTATCAATGATGGATTAACTAAAGACACCCTTACCCAAAACCGATTTTTATTGGACAACATTGAAATAAAGAGCTACTAAAAAAACTCAACTAAAGATGCTTAACAAGGATCGTACTTTCATTGACAAACTAATAATATTCAGCCGTTATCCTGTCCCCGGGAGAACAAAGACCCGCCTTATCTCCGATCTGGGGACTTTGGGCGCTGCTGATCTACAGCGAAGGCTCACTGAAAAGACCCTTAGAACGGTTAGATCATTTTTATTACACCGCGAAATGGATGCTGAGGTCCAGTTTGAAGGTGGAAACAAAAAAAAGATGCGAAGATGGCTGGGGAGCGATATTCTTTTTTTGAGACAAGTTCGAGGGAATATCGGCAGACGTATGCAATCAGCGTTTCTTGACGCGTTCCAGAAAGGCTATAGTCGCGTTATTCTCATAGGAACCGATATCCCCCGGATGAGGTCCGATCATTTAATCCAGGCTTATGATCTGCTCGCCTATAAGGATCTTGTGCTCGGGCCAAGCATTGACGGCGGCTACTGGTTGATAGGCCTTAAACGTCCATTGGACCTCTTTCAAGGTATTGAATGGGGAACTGAAAAAGTCCTTGAACAGACTGTTTCCAGGGCCAAGGATCAAAAGCTTGCGTACCAATTGCTCGAACTACTCAATGACATTGACACCATTGATGATGTGAGAAACTGGAACTCATCCGAGGCACGATATAGGCCCTACATATCCGTTATTATTCCCGCGTTCAATGAGGAGAAGAAAATACAGCACACAGTTCGCAATGCCATTGATGAGAATACGGAAGTAATTGTCGCGGATGGCGGAAGTGATGATAACACGATTCACCTGGCAAATACGGCAGGGGCGCGCGTGGTCAGGAGTAGAAAAGGCAGGGCTGTTCAACAGAACAGAGGAGCTGAGGAATCCAACGGGAAAGTGCTGTTATTCCTCCACTCTGACACTCTTTTACCCAAAGAGTATGGAACTCTTGTTTTTGAAAACCTCATGGATCCAACTATTATCCTGGGTGCGTTTCGTTTCAAGACTGATCTTGCGAACCCGTTAATGAGGGTTATCGAGCATCTTGTCAATCTTCGGTCCATATACCTGAAGCTGCCATATGGTGACCAGGCTCTTTTCCTGGGAAGAGCGTCATTTGAATCTGCCGGAGGATTCCCTGATGTGAAGATAGCCGAAGATCTTTTGCTGGTGCGTAAAGTTTCAAAAAAAGGTCAAATTGGGATAGTACCTGTCCCCGCAATTACTTCAGGTCGCAGGTGGAGTAAGTTGGGTATTGTTAGTACAACACTAATCAACTTAACCATACTTGTTGGTTGCCTGTTGGGGATTTCTCCCGACGGATTTTCAGGGATCTACGGATCTTATAAAAAATGATGAGAAACCGTAAGCCCGGGTTATGTAGTAGTTCCCTTGCTGCATAATCCGGGATAAAAAGCGAACTGCGAACTGTCAAACCGGGGTCGGAACAGGGGGTTATTGCTCATACAGAGTTCAGAGATGGCAATGTTCCTGCGGGTTTTGATCAGTTACGTGTGTTTAAGGAAGCGCTTGGGTATTTGCCTGAAGGCTTGCATGCCGGTCAGTAACTATAATGAGATGTTGATGAATTGAGGACAATGGCAAGCCATACGTAGCAAATCCTGTTTTTACTAGTTATGTTGGCAGGTTACATGCTCTTATCTTTTCCTGGTTTTTAATGATTGTCAAGCTTTTTTCTTACCTTACTTTTATTCAGGGACAAAGTCCTTTTCTCTATCACCTCCCTTCAGTTAGATTAGCAGCTGGCTAGGCTTCAAAGGCACTGATTCACCCCCTTTCGCTGAAAAATCATGAATAATAAACATCGTGTCTTGATCTGATCGTCGATTCTCGTGTCCCTCAGAGCTTCATTTTTTAGCTGTTCTGCATCAACAATCCGCTAAGGCCTTTCATAGGGATTTACCAGTGTGAGATCGACTAATATCCATTAAATTTGGAGTTCATTTGTGACTCACTATCGAATCCGCCCCCCCCCCCCCCCCCTTCTATTTTACTCATGGCTCGAAAATACTCCTCTTCACGTCTCTTATCGGTTAGTCTGGCATAACGCCTGGTCATCTCAATGGAGCTGTGCCCCAACAATGGCTGAAGACATTCCAACCTCATGTCGGCATTCAGCAACTCGGTGGCAAAGGTGTGACGTAAACAATGAGGGCTGTATCCCTTGTGGGAAAGACCTGCTTTCTCAAGACACATCTGGGACCTATTTCGAGCTGCCGCATAGGTCAATGGATTACCTCCTCGACCATAAAAGAAATATTCATACTTCGAATCTCTTTTCCTGAGCCATGCCTTCAAGGCAGCTATTGCATCATCAATGATATACACAACCCTTCCTACACGCGTCTTCTCCGCTTCATAAACCTCAATCTTTCTCTCTTTGAGATTCACCTCACTGACCAGGGTATTCAACAACTCCCCAATCCTCATACCGGTCCTTAACAACACCAACACCATGGCCCGATCCCTTATGTCCTTAACAACACCAAGCAGCTTCTTCACATCATCAGGATCCAGACCACGTCGTTTGCGTCCATTAAAGGCGGGGATAGGTTTATCAGTTTTGGGGAAATCTTGAAGATATGGTTTTAAATTGATATAAAGTGGGTGATCTTTATGGTGGCTTTCAGAAGAGAAAGTATTGTATACTCCTGAAAAACTATACTTCTCCAATGAATTCTCCCCGCAGCAAGCTGCGGGGTATCACGTCGGATCTGCGCAGCATATCCGATAAAGAGGATTTCAGCTAAACCTTGTTACCATCCCTGCTGCAAGCAGTAGGGAATTCCCAGTTAAATATCGTCAATTACCTTTTGTTACGTACAGTGGCAAGTAATCTTCAACCTAGAGCTAGAGACAGAATAATTCTTAACCAATAATTTGCGAAGTCTATAATCTGGTCAAACTAACGATTAAATCCGGAAAAAGTTAATGGATATGAAATCCTTAACATCTTAGGATTAAACACTTTTATACAGGGGACCTCAGTGGAGACAGGCTTGTTTTTAACTATTTGTGCAGCAGCGGCTTTTGGATTTAGTGATGTAAATATCAGAAAGGCAGCATCGCAGACTGGAGAGTCATTCACAGGTGTTGTTATCACTGCTTTTATTGGGTTACCCATTTTCGCAGCGATCGTTTTTCTCAGAGGAGAGTGGAGCATATTACTAGGCATATCCTGTCGTGCACTTATATTACTTGGGTTAACCGGAATAATTCACTTTGTGGCCGGCAGATTTCTGGCTTACAACGCATTTCGGCTTATCGGTGCAAATAAATCGGGCGCTTTCTTAAGGACTTTCCCTATTTACGCTGTGATTTTTGGAGTATTTTTTTTAAATGAGACTCTTACGGTCTTCATTCTCTTAGGTGTTTTATGTATTGTAGGCGGAGCGGTCCTGGTCAGCACGGAAACAAAAAGCGTTCGTGAAAAAAAACGAAGGGGGTTCTCTGGAAAGGAATTCAAAGGTATCATTGCAGGACTGGGAGGTGCTCTTTGTTGGGGAACATCTCCAATACTGATTAAACCTGCAGTAAGGGAGATTGGTTCCTCATTCGTGGGGGCTTTCGTCTCTTACATGGTAGCTTTTATAATAATGACTTGTTTTCTTTTTATGGGACATTATAGAAAGCAAATAATGCAGCTTAGACTTCAAAAAGGCTTTATCCCTCTAATGGTTGGCAGTTTCAGTCTTTCCACTGCGGTATTGCTTTACTATACCGCTCTTAGATATAGCCCTGCCAATATGGTTGCGCCCCTTCTTGGTACCAGCATATTTTTTGTCTTCTTCTTTTCTTTTCTTATTAACCGCAATATTGAAATATTCACATTTAAAATTGCCCTTGGAATGTTGGTCACAGCATTAGGTGCTTTTCTCATTTTGCATTGATCAAGCTCGTGCTTGTAGCTTTTTCTATATTTTATTATGATCCTTGATGTTCAAAGTTCACAGACGTAATTATCGGTTTAGAAAGATGGCAAAAATTCAAAGCTAGCCTAAGAACATAATAACCTCATTATTTATGATGCTATTATCATTCAACCCACAGATTTTGAAGGTGGTAGGTTAGGTAAAAGGATAATAATATGAAAACGTTATGTGAAGTTCTGGATTATGTGAAGTTCAGCCCATTTCTTTCCGTCCTTCCCTTTGTTTCCTTTACTGTTTACTAATTTACTACACATAATTCGGGTGATTTTGCAAGCGC
>JAFDAM010000102.1 GCA_019313825.1 Deltaproteobacteria bacterium | reverse complement strand
CCATTATCCCTTCAAGGCCTCGGCACCACCCACGATATCCATCAGTTCAGCCGTAATGGCCGCCTGTCGTGCTTTGTTGTATACCAAGGTAAGACTGTCTATAAGATCGTTACAATTTTTGGACGCGTTGTCCATGGCGGCCATCCGGGCTGCATGTTCACTCGTCTCGTTTTGCAGGAATGCGTTATATATCTGGACACTGATATGCTTGGGCAGGAGTTCAATCAGCAGAGACTCGGGATCAGGCTCACAGAGATATTCTGCGGAACCCTCCAGATTCTGTTCTCCCTCCTCCATCTTTGGAGGCTCAATCGGGATCAATTTAATTAACGTGGGAATCTGTTTGCTCATACTGACAAATCGGCTGTATATCAAATAGACCTCATCGCACTCACCCCCTGAGTACCGGTCAATAAAGCCTCCGGTCATCTGATTGATGAAAGATATATCCACATTGCCGTACAAATTAATATGACTGTCGATCACGTCATAGTTTCTCTTCCGAAAATAATCCCTCCCCTTTTTTCCAACCGTAGTCAACTTACACCCTACCCCTTTGCCCTGCTCTTCCTTAATCCACTTCTCGGCCAAGTTGATGAGGTTGGCGTTGAAACTGCCGCACAGACCTCTGTCGCCCGTGAAGTGAAGCAACTCAACCCGGGCTACTTCTTCCTTCTTTACCAGCAAGGGATGAATATCAGACTCAATCCGGGTAGCCAGGTTGCCGAGCACCTCGGAGAACTTTGTTGCATAGGGTTCAAAGCCCTCCATCCTCATCTGGGCGCCGCGGAGCTTGGCCGCAGCCACCATATTCATGGCCCTGGTAATCTGCCTCGTCTTCTTGAAAGCGCCTATCTTCTGCTGTATATCTCTTAAGGTTGCCATGTAGCCTTTCTCTCTTCCTAAATATTAGTTCATTGTGTTCATTGTGTTATACGGCTTATTCTGCTTTCTTGAACTCAACAAACCAAACTCAATTACTAAGCAGCCGGTTGGAAAATTCCCTTGAATTCATCAAGGGCCTTCTTTAGCTTCCCGTCCGTTTCCTCTGAAATATCGCCTGTTTCCTTAATGTCTTTCAGGGTTTCAGGATACTTGCTGTCCATGAACTCCAACATCTGCTTTTCATAGCCAGCCACGGCATCTTCAGGCCACTCATCTAAGTAGCCGTTCGCGCCGGCAAAGAGGATAGCGACCTGTCTTTCGGCCGCCATGGGCTGATACTGGGGCTGTTTCAGGACTTCAACAAGCCTCCGGCCCCTCTTGAGCTGTTGCAGCGTCACCTTGTCCAGGTCACTGCCAAACTGGGCAAACGCCTCTAATTCCCTGAACTGGGCCATGTCAAGGCGAAGCGTTCCCGCCACCTTTTTCATCGCCTTTGTCTGGGCGGCGCCCCCGACACGGGATACGGAGAGCCCCACGTTAATGGCAGGACGAACACCCGAAAAGAAGAGGTTCGGCTCCAAGTAGACCTGACCGTCGGTGATGGAAATCACGTTGGTGGGGATATAGGCGGAAACGTCACCGGCCTGGGTTTCGATGATAGGAAGGGCCGTCAGAGACCCGCCTCCCATTTCATCATTCAGTTTGGCGGCCCGTTCCAACAGACGGGAATGATTGTAGAAAATATCTCCAGGGAATGCCTCCCGGCCGGGGGGTCGCCTCAGGAGGAGTGAAACCTGCCTGTAAGCAACGGCCTGTTTGGAGAGATCGTCATAGAGGATCAAGGCGTGTTTTCCCTGGTCCCGATAATATTCACCAATGGAACACCCGGAATAGGGAGAGATAAACTGCTGGGTGGCAGGGTCACTGGCGCAGGCGGCCACAACCGTGGTATATTCCATGGCCCCATGACGTTCCAGGATGTCAACGACCTGGGCCACTGTCGATTTCTTCTGGCCTGTGGCAACATAAATGCAATAGACGTCCGTATCTTTCTGATTAATAATGGCATCCACACAAATGGCCGTCTTCCCGATCTGCCGGTCGCCGATGATCAGTTCCCGCTGTCCCCTTCCAACCGGGGTCATGGCATCAATGGCTTTGATCCCCGTATACATCGGCTCCTGCACCGGCTGACGGTCAATAACGCCAGGCGCAACCATTTCGACACGTCTAAATTCCGTTGCTTCTATGGGACCTTTTCCATCAAGGGGCTGACCCACAGCGTCGATAACCCTGCCGAGAACCGCATCGCCAACAGGGATCTCGGCAATCTTGCCCGTCCTCTTGACCGTGTCGCCTTCCTTGATCTTGGAGTCATCCCCCATGATGGCGACACCCACGTTATCCTCCTCCAGATTAAGGCAGAGACCGAAGATGCCGCCTGAAAACTCAACCATTTCCATGGCCATGGCCTTTTCAATCCCGTAGACACGGGCAATGCCGTCACCCACAGAGAGTACGGTCCCGGTCTCACTCACCTCGACCTTTTTTTCGTAGTCTTTAATCTGGTCGCGGATTACCTGACTTATTTCTTCTGCTCTGATCTCCATTAGTTATATTCACCCCTTTTTAATGATTCTTTTAGCCCTTCGATCTGGGCCTTCACACTTCCATCCAATACCAAATCCCCTATTCTAACGACAAGCCCCCCGATCAGCGACTCATCCTCTTTCACCTCGATCTTGACCTCTTTTGCAGTCAGCCCCGCAAGGGCCTTTGCCAGTTTATCCCGGGCCTCTTCTTTTAGAGGTTTCGCCGTGAGGATATCTGCACGGGTAATATTTGAAATCTCATCGGTGAGTTTTGAGTAGTAATCTGAAATCTCCTGAATACCTCCTATCCGGTTCTTATCCAGAAGAAGTCTCAAGAAATTTTGAACCAGATTAGCAAAGGAGCTCTTATCCAACACAGTATCAAGCACCTTCTTTCTCTCCTCAACGGAAAAGATCTGGTTGGCAACAACCTTTAAAAATTCGTTGTGCGCGGAACAGAACTTGCCAAATTCCTGAAGGTCTTTCCCGTACCCGATGTAATTTCCATCTTCCTGCCCCAGACTGAGCAGCGCCTTGGCGTATCTCTTGGAAATCCTTGAACCAATCAATGTAGCTTCTCCACACTTTCTATGAATTCATTGACTAAATGATCCTGATCGCTGTCCTTTATCTGCCCTGCAATGATCTCCTCAGCCCTTGTGGCGGCCAGCTCAACCACATCTTGCCTCAACCTGTTCCTGGCCGCCTGAATTTCTCGCTCTATGGTCAGATCGGTTTGAGCTAAGATCTGTGTGGCCCTCTCCCTGGCTTCCGCAATAATCTTTTCCTTTTCTAATGCCCCATCAGCCTTAAACTGTTCGATGATTTCTTTCTCTTGGAGTTCAAATTCCTTAAATTTTTGCTCCAACTCGTTACAGCGGCTCTCAGCAATCTCCTTATCCCTTTTCAGATCTTCTAACTTTTTACGAATCTCTTCCTTCCGGTTTGAAAAAAATTCCTTAATCGTAGTCTTCCTTACCACCACAACAAGAATGATCACCATCAGCACGAAATTTAAAATTCTATAGAGCAGATCTGTTACACTACCGCCATCTCCTCCATCCCCACCGCCGCTGGCATAGGCCAGCCCACAAAAGGCCACTGAAATAATCAGGGTGCAGGCAGCTATGAGTATTGATCTTCCCCTTGCCATCTCAAAACCGATCATTGAATGCTCCTTCCCAGTATTTTTTGGGCTAATTCATCAGAAAAACTGGCAATTTGGCCTTCAAGAGCCTCCCGCGCAACCGCGATTTTTGTCTCTATCTCTTTCTTTACGGCACTGAGTTTCTGTTCTACCCCTGCGCCAGCCTCCTGCAATATCGCCTTTTCCTCTTCCAAGCCGTGGGACTTTAAGGCCTCCTTTTCGGCATAGCCCTCTTTTCTGGCCTGAACAACACCTTCTTCAATACCTCTTTCGTTTTTTTCGGCCTGACCCTGAAAGTCATCAATCGTTTTTTGCCGAGAATTCATCTCTTCTTCTCTCTGTGCCAAAACCCTGCGAATCGGCCGGAAAAGGATAAGATTCAGTATAAAGAGAAGAACGAGGAAATTTGCGATCTGGAGGAACATGGTACCATCAATGTTAAGCATATCAGATACATCCTTTCATTACTTTGTTTTCCAGGAAAAAG